>JBKJXL010000058.1:0-5283 GCA_046716225.1 Candidatus Limnocylindrales bacterium
AGTGGCTGCAGTCGTACCACGCCCCGGCCCTCGCCTCGGGGTCACGGGCCGGGCAATTCGTCCACGTCCGCCCGGACGACCTGTCCGGGATGATCCTTCGCCGTCCGTTCTCGCTGAATACGACGGACCGGGCGACCGGCATCGTCACGATCCACTTCCGGGTCATCGGTCGTGGGACGGACTGGTTCACCCGGCTCCGTCCCGGCGACGAGATCGACATGCTCGGGCCACTCGGCCGACCGTTCGAGGTGGCGCCGCGGTCGCAGCACCTGCTGCTCGTGGCCGGCGGCCTCGGGATCGCCGGGGTCCGGATGCTCGTCGATGAGGCGATCCGCGACGGGCGCCGGGTGACGCTGCTGTTCGGGGCGGCCTCCGCGCGCGAGGTCTACCCGTCAAGCCTGCTGCCCGATGAGGTCGAGTACATCGTGGCGACCGACGACGGCAGCTTGGGCCATCGCGGGTACGTCACGGACCTCATCCTCGAGTACGAGGCGTGGGCGGACCAGGCCTTCGCCTGCGGGCCGGCCGGGATGCTCAAGGTCCTCGCCGGGCTGGCCGCGGGTCGCCGCGAGCGCCTGGGCGTGGCCAAGCTCGGCCGCAAACGCGGTGCGGGCAAGCACGACCCGCCAGGCTCGCCCGCCGCTCGACGCAAGGCGTTCCTCCAGGTGTCGATGGAGCAGAACATGGGCTGTGCCGTCGGGGCCTGCCTCGGCTGCGTCGTGAAGGCCGTCAACGGGCCGCCGCTGCGTGTCTGCCGCGAAGGCCCGATCTTCGCCGCCGAGGAGCTCGACTGGGAGAGCGCGTGGCGATGACGACCTCGGCCGGCACGATCGCCCTGACCGTGGACCTGGGTCGCGGGCTCGTGCTGCCGAACCCGATCCTCGTCGCCTCCGGCACGTTCGGGTACGGCGTGGAGTACGGCGACGTCGTCGACGTCGACCGGCTCGGTGGGATCTGCTGCAAGGGCACCACCCTCAAGGCGCGCATCGGCAACCCGACCCCGCGGGTCACCGAGACCCCCGGCGGGATGCTCAACTCGATCGGGCTGCAGAACCCGGGCGTGGACGCGGTCGTCGCGAAGTACGCCGGCACGTGGGCCCGCTGGCAGACGCCGGTCATCGTCAACGTGGCCGGCGAGTCGGTCGAGGACTACGTCGAGGTCGCCCGGCGGCTCGACGGCGTTCCGGGCGTGGCCGGAATCGAACTGAACATCAGCTGTCCGAACGTGGGCGCCGGGGGACTCCAGTTCGCCATCGATGCCGGCGCAGCCGGCGAGGTGACGGCCGCAGTCCGCGCTGCGACAGACCTGCCGCTGCTCGTGAAGCTCTCCCCGAACGTGGCCGACATCCGGCCGATCGCGCGGGCGATCGCCGACGCCGGCGCCGATGCCCTCACCGCCATCAATACGCTGTCCGGGATCGCCGTGGCGCCCGGTCGGACCCGGCCGTTGCTCGGCAACACGTATGGCGGGCTGTCGGGCCCGGCGGTCAAGCCGGTCGCGCTGCGCATCGTGTTCGAGGCCGCCCAGGCCGTCGACATCCCGGTCGTCGCGATCGGGGGGATCACCGAACTCGCCGACGTGCTCGACTTTCTCGCGGTCGGTGCGGTCGCGGTCCAGGTGGGGACCGCGATCTTCGCGGATCCGACGCTGCCAGTCCGGCTCGTCGATGAGCTCGAGACCGAGTGCCGACGGATGGGGATCGGGAGCCACCGCGACATGGTCGGGACCGCCCTGCCGGAACGACCCGGGGCGCCGTCCGTGAAGGGCGTGGAATACCGGCCGTAGCGGCCTGTCCGCTCGAGGGCTCCTGGTGCCACCGCAGCGAAGGCATGCTCGCGGGCCAGCCGCGCCCTCGTCGAGCCCGCGTCGAGCCCTCGTCGAGTCCGTGCACGGTGCGTGTTCATTTCACGGCCAACGACGAAGACGATCACCGCGCAGCCGGATGCTCGGACCGTAGATGCACACCAAGCGTGCGAGAGACCGGCGAACGCTGAGGGATTCGGGAGGTTCTGCCTGGTTCCCGGGCTGGCATGGATCCGTGGGCGACCCATGTCCGGCGAATGAACACCATGCGTGCGGGGAGATATCGGAACACGAGTTCCCAGACAGGCCGATCCGCGCTCCTTCGCGGACCCCGCGTCCGACCCCGCGTAGACTTCAGTGGTGACCACGATCAACCCCGCCCTCGAGATCGCTGCCCGTGCCGTGGTCGCCGCACGGACCGAGGCCCTGTTCCGATCCTCCGGCGCGTTCCGCGAGGGCCACTTCCTGCTCAAGAGCGGTCGCCACGGTGACGCCTACGTGGAGAAGTTCCACGTCCTCTCGGACCCGGCCGCCACGACTGAGCTGTGCGGGTACTGGGCCGCTCGCGTGCAGGGCCGCGACGGGACGGCGACCGTCGATCTGATCGCCGGACCGACCACCGGCGGCGTCATCCTCGCGTTCGAGACGGCCCGCCAGCTGGGCGTCCGCTCGATCTTCGCCGAGGAGGTGGCGGCCGCTGACGGCGCCACGCGTCGCGAGTTCAGGCGGGGATTCCGCATCGAGCCGGGCGAACGGGTGCTCCTCGTGGACGACATCCTCACGACCGGCGGCTCGCTGCTCGCGATGCTGCCTGCGGTGGAGGCCATGGGCGGCGACATCGTCGAGTGCGCGGTGTTGGTGGACCGGAGCGGTGGCCGCGCCACGCTCACGTCGCCGACGACCGGCCGGACTTACCCGCTGCGCTCACTCTGGCAACTGGACCTGCCGACCTACGAACCGGGCACCGACACCTGCCCGCGCTGCGCGGACGGCACGCCCCTGTACGCGCCTGGGAGCACCGGGACCACGGCCGCGGGCGTCGGGGGACCGGGCGCCGCCTGAGGATGGATCCGCGCACGCGAAACGTGTTCCTCGGGATCCTCGCGGTCGTCATCGCCTTGACGGCGACGGCCGCGGTCCTGCTCGGTCAGGCCGGGCCGCCCACGCCACCCGGGGCCGAAGCCGTGGAAGGGGTCGTCGTCTCGGTCGACTCCGCAGGACTGACGGACGTCAAGGGGTTCGACCTCCGCGCGGTGGACGGTTCGATCATGTCGTTCTCGCTGGAACGCCTCGAGAATGGGGCGACGTTCCCGCCCGGTCATCTCGTGGAGCACCAGGCGACCGCGTCGCCGATCCTGGTCTGGTTCCGATCCGAGGGAGGCATCGACTATGCCATCGTCGTCGCGGACGCCCAGCCGGCCGGCTGATCAGGGTGCGGCGGTGATCTCGTCGAGAGCGGCCGCCAGCTCCGCGTCGGAGATCGCGACCTCGTACGAGCCGCGCACGACGCCGTCACGATCCACCGCATAGATCCACGGTTCGAAGTACAGCCCCCACTCCTTCGTCACCGGGCTGGCCTGCAGGTTGCCGTTCGCGTCCAGGACGGGCTGCAGCTGACCATCGGTCGGAGCGAGCAGGTACGGCTCGACGTTGATGAACGTCACCTCGGGATTGGCTGCCGCGACGGGCTTGAAGCGATCCAGGGTCGGGCCGCACTGGGCGGTGGCACAGAACTTGGGCGTCGCGAAGATCAAAACGAACGGCTCGCGCGCCGCGAGCGCGTCCGCGATGGACGTCTCGTAGAACGCCGGGTCCGGATCCTGATCCGTCGAGATCTGCGCGATATCGCCGCCGGTGTCGGCGAGGGTGGGGGAGTCCGACGCCGGAGCGGTGTCACCGACCGCGACCCACGGGGAGTCGTCGTGGACCTCGAATGTCACACGCGTCGTCTCCGCCGGGGAGCCCGGCGCCTGGGTGGTGAATGCCGCGCCCCACAGTCCGGCCCCCGGCAGGTCCACGTTCGCGATGTACATGCCGCGCTCGTCCTGGATCGTCCAGATGAACTCGCCGTCGACCGTCGCGACGGGCGTGTTCTGGTCCTTCGCCAGATCGTAGAACGCTACCGATGCCGTTCGGTCTGGCGCGCTGACGTCCTGGCTCGAGCCGTCCAGGAACAGGAACAGGATGCGGGCCTGGCCGCAGACGATGAAGTTCGAGATGAGCAGAGGGGTCAGCGTCGGCGCGGTCGCCGGTGCGCCCCACTCGGTCAGGTCCCCTGAGGCCGGCTCGGGGGCGGTGGGACACGCCGCGGTGCCGTGCGAGGCGACGGGCGACGGGGCGGCGTCCGAGGCCGCCTGCGACCCGGTGGAGGGTCCCGAGGTCGCACAGCCGGCGACGAGCAGCAGCGCGCCCAGGAGGCTTGCGCCTCGTCGAAGTCGTGGCATCACCGGTAGCGTAGCGCCGACCGTCCGACGGCGCCGCGGAGGCCTCCCGGGGCCGCGATAGAATGGGGTCCCGTGACCCGCTTCCAGAAACTCGCTGCCGCGACCCTCGTGACCGCCCTTGGGCTGGTCACGATCGGCGTCATCGTGCGGGTGACCGACTCGGGCCTCGGCTGTCCCGATTGGCCGTTCTGCTACGGCAAGCTCATCCCGCCACTCGACGACGGCAAGGCCTGGGTCGAGTGGATCCATCGGACAGTGGCCGCGGTCATCGGGATCATGATCCTGGCCCTCGCGTTCATCGCGGTGCGCGATCACCGGGACCGCAAGTCCATCGTCTGGCCGTCGTTCGCGGCCGTGGCCCTCGTCGGCTTCCAGGCGTGGCTCGGTCGTGAGACGGTCCGCCTCGGCAACAGCGGGGAGTCGGTGACAGCGCACCTGGCCAGCGCGATGCTCCTGGTCGGGCTGCTGGTCTACCTCACGGTCCGGCCGGGGTTCCCGGCACGCATCGGTGGAGGCGGCGCCAGCCTGCGATTCACGCTCCTCGCCGCCTTCGGGGCGATCGCGACCTACGCCTTGCTGCTGTTCGGCTCGCACGTGACCGCGACGTCGTCGGCTCTCGTCTTCCTCGACTGGCCGCTCATGGGCGGCACGCTGTTCCCGGCGATCACGGATGTCACGTCCGCCCAGGTCCTGCACCGCTACGTGGCCGCGATCGTCGGGGTCATCGTGCTCGTGATCGCCATCGTCGCCTGGCGGACCCAGCGCGACCACCGCGAGCTCGTCCGGCTTGCCGTCTGGTCCGCGGTCCTGTACGGCATCCAGATCGTGGTCGGCGGCCTGCAGATCCTGACCACGCTGTCCGGCTGGGCCCAGGTCCTGCACCTGACCCTCGGGACGATCATCTGGTCGATGCTTGTCGGTCTGGCCTTTGCGAGCTACTACACTGCCGGGGTGACCGCTCGAACGGGTACCGGCCTGGGGACCGGCGTCGACGCCGACCCAGCCGCCAGTACGGCCGATCGCACGCGCGGCGAG
>JBKJXL010000059.1:0-7478 GCA_046716225.1 Candidatus Limnocylindrales bacterium
TGAGGGATGCCCTGCGGAGTGTCTTCCCGTAGATCGGGCGGGCCGCGTCGACCCGCGTGCCAGCTCGTCGGATCCGTCACGTGGCGTGTATGACCCGGGCCACCCGTGCCAGACCCGGTCCAACCATCGCCATCGGGCAGCGCCCCTGACCCACGGCCGCGGTGTGTCCCGGGGCGCCGACCACGGGGCGCCGGCGAGATCCGGACAGATTCCCATCGTACGGGCGTACGGCACGGATCCCGGCCGATCTAGTGGGCCTGGGTGTTCTGGATCATCCCGTCCTGAGCGTGGCTCGGTACGAACGACGGCCCACGCGCCGGGCGATGCCTGACTAACGACCACCGGGCGGGAATCTGGCCGCCGACCGGCGCGCTGCTGCTTGCCGCCCCTGACCCACGGCCGGTGCGCCTCGGCACCACCGCGGGCGGGGCGCCAGATCAGCCCGGTACCCGTTCGTACGACCCGGCGCTATACTCGCCCGAACCGAGCGGACCTGGCGCGCACACCCATCCCTGGTCGGTCCGTTCCCAAGCTGCCAAGACAGGTTCCACATGACCCCCGAGTCACCGGAGGAGAGGCCGATGCCGCTGCGATCCGATTCCGAGAACTTCGCGCTGATCCGCGTCATCGGAGTGGGCGGTGGTGGCAGCAATGCCGTCAACCGGATGATCCGGGCCGAGATGATGGGCGTGGAGTTCATCGCCTGCAACACGGATTCGCAGGCGCTCCTTCAGGCCGACGCGCCGCACAAGATCCGGATCGGGGACAAGGTCACTCGCGGGCTCGGCGCGGGCGGCGACTCCGGCATCGGCCAGCGGTCGGCGGAAGAGGACTCGGAGAAGATCGCCCAGGCCCTCGAGGGCTCCGACATGGTGTTCATCACCGCCGGCCTGGGTGGCGGCACGGGTTCGGGTGCGGCACCGGTCGTCGCGCAGATCGCCAAGGAGGGCGGCGCCCTCACCATCGCGGTCGTCACCAAGCCGTTCGGCTTCGAAGGCAACAAGCGCAAGCTGATCGCGGAGAAGGCGGCCGAAGAGCTGAAGGCCCAGGTCGACACCCTGATCACGATCCCGAACGATCGGCTCAAGGACGTCGTCCAGAAGAACACCAGCATCATCGACGCCTTCCGGGTCGTCGATGACGTCCTCCGTCAGGGCGTCCAGGGCATCAGCGACATCATCACCATGCCGGGCCTCATCAACCTGGATTTCGCCGACGTTCGCGCGATCATGAAGGACGCGGGGTCCGCCCTGATGGGCATCGGCCGGGCGACCGGCGAGAACCGCGCCGTCGACGCCGCCCGCGAGGCGATCGCCAGTCCGCTTCTCGAAGTCGACATCGCCGGGGCGCAGGGCATCCTGTTCAACATCACCGGCTCGTCCAACCTGAGCCTGTACGAGGTGACCGAGGCCGCCGAGGAGATCCGCGCCGCCGCGGACCCGGAGGCCAACATCATCTTCGGCACCAGCTTCAACGAGCGCCTCGGCGACGAGGTCATGATCACCGTCATCGCCACCGGCTTCGATGGTGGCCGCAAGCGCCAGTCGGCCAACCGCGAGGCGACCGGGGTCATGCACACGTCCGGCTCGCTGCGCCAGCCGCGCGAGCGCGACTTCCTCGATGAGCTCCAGCGCCAGCGCGACGAGGTCGTGGACAGCCCGTCATACGGCGGGTCTACCCCGGCCGACGATGAGATCGCGGCCCTGGTGAGTGCCCCGTCACGATCGGTCGGCGAGCCTGCCGCCGCCAAGCGACCGGCTCCGACCTACGACGCGGACGACTTGGAGATCCCCAGCTTCCTTCGCCGGAAGTAGTCGCCCCGGTGGCGAGCCCACCGGACATCGCCGACGTTGACCCCCGCGACGTCGCTGCCTTCGAGCGCGCGCGCGCCACCGTCCTGGCCCGGATCGCGGTTGCCTGCAAGACGATCGGACGCGACCCGGACGACGTGACGCTGGTCGCCGTCTCCAAGACGGTCCCGCCGGGTCGCCTCGAGGCCGCCATCGTGGCCGGCCTGACGACGCTCGGGGAGAACCGGGTCCAGGAGGCGGCCGACAAGGTCCCGCTGCTGTCCGACGCCACCTGGCATCTCATCGGCCCACTCCAATCCAACAAAGCACGTCGCGCGGTCGAACTCTTCGATGTCATCGAGTCGGTCGACACGATCGAGCTTGGCGCGCGACTTGACCGAATCGCCGCCGAGGTCCGGCCCGGGTCCCGGCTGCCGGTCCTGCTCCAGGTCAACGTGGACGACGATCCGGCCAAGGCCGGGTTCGCTCGGGCAGACCTGCCGGCGACGATCGAGGCCCTCGCCGGCTGCCAGACCCTGGACCTGCGAGGCCTGATGACGATCGGCCGGCTGGTCGCCGACCCGGAGGAGGCCCGGACGACGTTCCGTCGTCTCCGGGTCGCGTCGGAGGACCTGCGCGCCGACGGACACGCGATCGGCCCCGCGCTCTCGATGGGGATGAGCGATGACTACCCGATCGCCATCGAAGAGGGCGCCACGATCGTCCGCGTGGGCCGCGCCATCTTCGGTGAGCGGCACGACCACGACCACAGCCCGGGGCACGCGGCCGATCACGCCCACGCGGCGGACCGGCCATGACGTTCCTGCTGACGTTCATCCGGTTCCTGGCGATCGCGCTGTGGCTGCTGGTGCTGGCCCGAGTCATCCTGTCCTGGGTGGACCCGACCGGACGGAGTCGCGTCGCGTCCTACGTCTTCGGCTTCACCGAGCCGATCCTCGCACCCGTGCGGAAGGTGCTCCCATCGAGCGGGATGATGGACTGGTCCGGGTTCATCGTCCTATTCCTGCTGAGTTTCCTGATCCGGTCGCTCTGAGGGTATGATCAGCGCCGCATCCGACGCCGTGTGCGGTGTCGCGATCCCGGGGCGATTGGCTCAGTCGGTTAGAGCGCACGGTTCACATCCGTGAGGTCACTGGTTCGAATCCAGTATCGCCCACCACCTCTATCTGGTCGGGTCGCCAGCCGACGTCGGGCGTCGACCTGAACGTGACGCGCGGGGCCGGCTCCGACGCCGTCAGGACCCGAACGCGATCGAGAAGTCGACCTGCAGCAGCGTCCCGATGACCAGGAACCCGATCACGGCACCGATGACGAGCATCAGGCGAGCGATCGTCCGGTCCGCTGCGCCAGCGTCGGCGGTCATCCGCTCGGAGGCGACGACCAGCCAGACGATGAGGAACGCGATCAACCCGCCGAGGATCGCCCCGGCGAACAACATCGCGAGGACGCCGCCGGTCACCGCAAGCAAGCGGACGATGCGAGCCGCGGCAGGGACCGACGCCCCGCCGCGCCGGTCGCGCTCGTCCCGAGCGAGGACCATGCCAGTCAACAGGGCGAACGGCCACGCCAGGCCCGTGAACGGCGCGATCAACCCGATCGCGATCGCGATGACGACGTGATACAGGAGCCGGAACGGTCGCTCCGTCGTGTCCATCGGGTCCTCCACTGCGTCCAACGGCCAGTAGCGTACGGCTCGCGCGTACCGCAGCTGTGACGCGCGTCACCTTCGGACGTTTCGACTCGTCCCAACGCGCAGAACACTCCTCCGCGACGAAGCCCTCGGTCCTCCCCCGGGGGCTTCTTCGTGCCCGCCAGTCGTGCTCAGTGGACAGACGCCAGCCGGCGCAGGACGGCGGGCAGGATCCCGCCGGCGTGGTAGTACTCCACATCGATCGGACCATCAAGCCTCGCGATGGCCGTGAACCGTCGTTCGAAACCGGCCTCGTCGCGGGCGACCACGGCGACGGATCGGCGCGGCGACAGCCCCGCTTCCAGGCCCAGGATCGAGTACGCCTCGCGTCCGGTCAGGCCCAGCGACCCGGCACTGTCGCCTGGTTCGAACTGGAGCGGTAGGATGCCCATGCCGACCAGGTTGGAGCGATGGATCCGTTCGTACGAGCCGGCGATGACCGCCTTCACGCCGAGCAGGGCCGGACCCTTGGCCGCCCAGTCGCGCGACGAACCGGAGCCGTATTCGTGTCCCGCCAGCAGGACGAGCGGGACGCGCTCGGTGGCATAGCGAATAGCGACGTCGTAGATGAAGCCGGGCTCACCATCGGGCAGGTGCACGGTGTACGGCCCCTCGCGCCCACCGGCCAGGGCGTTGCGAAGTCGGATGTTGGCGAAGGTGCCCCGCATCATCACGTCGTGCTGGCCCCGGCGGGCCCCGTACGAGTTGAATTCGAGCGGACCCACGCCGTGCGCCTGGAGCCACTGGCCGGCGGGCGACGTCGGCGCGATCGATCCGGCCGGGGAGATGTGGTCGGTCGTGACCGAGTCGCCCAGGACCGCCAGCACGCGGGCGTCCACGATGTCCTGGACCGGGTCGGCCTGCAACCCGAGGCCATCGAAGAACGGCGGCTTGGCGATGTACGTCGAGTCGTCCGCCCAGGCGTAGCGATCGCCGGATGGGATCGGGAGTGCCCGCCAGCGATCGTCGCCGTCGAACACGGTCGCGTAGGTCGACCGGAACAGCTCGGGATCGATGGAGGTCCCGATGACCGAGCGGATCTCATCGGATGACGGCCACACGTCGGCCAGGAAGACCGGCTCGCCATCGTCGTCGAAGCCGAGCGGTTCGGTCGTCAGGTCCGTGTCCACCCGGCCGGCCAGGGCGAATGCGACGACCAACGGCGGCGAGGCAAGGTAGCTCGCCCGTGCCAGCGGATGGATCCGGCCCTCGAAGTTGCGATTGCCCGACAGCACCGCCGCGACCACTAGATCGTTCGCCTCCACTGCCCCCGCGACCGCCTCGTCGAGCGGACCGGAATTGCCGATGCACGTCGTGCAGCCATAGCCCGCCAGGGCGAAGCCGAGGGCCTCGAGCGGGGCCATCAGTCCGGCCGCCTCCAGGTACCCGGTCACGGCCCGCGACCCCGGCGCCAGCGACGTCTTTACCGAGGGGCTCACCCGGAGTCCGCGAGCGACCGCGTTGCGGGCGAGCAGGCCGGCCCCGATCATCACCGTCGGGTTGGACGTGTTCGTGCAGGACGTGATGGCGGCGATCGCCACCGATCCGTGCCGGATCGTCGCCGCGGATCCACCCACCTGGACCGTGACGCCGTCCGGCGAGGCGGCGGTGGCGGGAAAAGCGTCGCTGAAGTTCGCCGGCAGGTCCTGGAGGAGCACCCGGTCCTGCGGCCGTCGCGGTCCCGCCAGCGATGGGGCGACCGAGCCAAGGTCCAGTGTCAGCACCTCGTCGAACGTCGGGCCGTCACCGGGCAGCCGCCACAGGCCCTGTGCCTTCGCATACCGCTCCACGAGGTCCACTCGCTCGGGCGAGCGACCGGTGAGGCGCAGGTAAGCGAGTGTCTCGTCGTCGATGGGGAACAGGGTGGCGGTGGCCCCGAACTCGGGGCTCATGTTACTGATCGTGGCCCGGTCCGCGAGGGACAGGCTCGCCAGCCCGTCCCCGGCGAACTCGACGAACGCGCCCACGACCCCGTGGGCACGCAGCAACTCAGTGACGACGAGGACCAGGTCCGTCGCGGTGGAGCCGCGCGGCAGGGCGCCGATGAGGCGCACGCCCACGACATGCGGCATCGGCTGGTACAGCGGCTGGCCGAGCAGGACCGCCTCGGCCTCGATGCCGCCGACGCCATAGCCCAGCACGCCCAGACCGTTGATCATCGTCGTGTGGGAATCGGTGCCGACGAGCGTATCGGGGTAGGCGACCCGTCCTCCGCTGCCATCCGGGCGATCCGTGACGACCGTGGCGAGGTACTCGAGGTTGACCTGGTGGACGATGCCGGTCCCGGGTGGCACCACGCGCAGGTCGCGGAACGCGGTCTGCGCCCAGCGCAGGAGCTGGTAGCGCTCGCCGTTCCGCTCGTACTCGCGCTCCACGTTGAAGGCGAACGCGCCTGGGGTCCCGAACCGGTCCACCTGGACCGAGTGATCGATGACAAGGTCTGCCGGCACGAGCGGGTTGACGGCGCCCGGGTCGCCACCGAGGTCCGCCATCGCGTCCCGCATGGTCGCGAGATCCACGATCGCCGGGACACCCGTGAAGTCCTGCAGGACGACGCGCGACGGCATGAACGGGATCTCCGCCTCGGCCGGCTGGCCGGCCCGCCACGACGTCAACGTGGTCACGTCCTCCTCGGTCACGACACCGCCGCCCGCATGGCGGAGCAGGTTCTCGAGCAGGATCTTGACCGTGACCGGGGCCGATCCGAGGTCGATCCGATCCGCGACAGCGTCCAGCCGGTAGATGTCCGGCAGCCCGGCGCCGAGGGAGGACCTGGCGCTGAACGGATCGATCCGAGTCACCGGTGACTGACCTCGCTTGCTCGCTACACTCGACGGGTGCAAGCGTACCGCGACGGACTCGGCCACGGGTCCTGGGCCTCATGAAGGCCTGGGGCGGACTCCCCGGGGACGACCCGAAGCGAGATCGCGAGGCGACCGAGGCAGCCATCGAGGCGGCCGGCATCGACCTTGACCCGGTCCCGCCCGGGCATCACCGCCACGGCGACGACGTCCACGCCAGCGACCACACCCACCCGCACCAGCAGTCCGGGCCAGGCGAGACGCCCACCATCGGGATCGTCGGGGCCGGGGCGGTCGGCACCGCGCTGGGGCTCGCCCTGACCCGGGCCGGCTGGCCGGTCCATGCCGTCGCGAGCCGGGATTCGACCCGCCGTGAACGAGCCCGGGCGCTGACCGCAGCGCCGCGGGCGTTCGCGGAGGCCCAGGCGCTCGTGGAGGAGGTGGAACTGATCATCGTGGCCATCCCCGACGACGCGCTGTCGGGGTTCGCCGCCCAGGTCCGCATGTACAGCGGCCAGGCGATGGTCCATACCAGCGGCGCCCTCGACGCCAATGTCCTCGTTCCGGCGATGGCGGCCGGCACGCAGGTCGGAGCGTTCCATCCGCTCGTGGCCTTCGCCGAGACCGAGCGCGCGGTCGCCGACCTGCACGGCGCGACGATCGCCATCGAGGCTGACGACCAGCTCGCGGATCTGCTGGCGCGGATGGCCGAAGCGATCGGTGGCCTCCCGGTCCGGCTGGCGCCGGGTTCCAAGGCCGCCTACCACGCCGCCGCCGTCCTCGCCGCCGGTGGGGTCGTGGCGCTGCTGGACGCGATCGTGGAGCTCGGCCGGGTCGCCGGCCTCGACGAGGCCGGCGCACTGACCATCTATGGCCCACTCATCGACGGGACCCTCGCGAACGCCCGAGCCCTGGGCGTGGACGCGGCGCTCACCGGGCCGATCACCCGTGGCGATACGGGCACCCTGCGCGATCACCTCGCCGCGCTGCGCGCGCCCGCGCCGGCCGTGCTGGATCTGTACTCAGCCGCAGCCGAACGGGAGATCGTTATCGCCTCGCGCCGTGGCACTCTGTCACCGGAGCGTGCGGTTGCCCTGCGTTCGACCCTTGCAAGCCGAGACTGACGGGGTACCATTGACGCCCATGCAGCACAGCATCGCCGCCAAGTACGCGGCC
>JBKJXL010000060.1:0-4656 GCA_046716225.1 Candidatus Limnocylindrales bacterium
ACGCGGAGCTGGGTGACGCGATCGCGCGGCTCGAGGGACGCGACGTGGACCTGTGCCTTGGGCCCGACGTGGATCCCGCAACGGCCTGGGATGGCGCCGCACTCGTGACGACGTCCCCGTCGATCAACCCTGACTACCCCACGACCGAGCCCAGGCTGCGCGCGGCGGTCCAGGCGCTGGTCGCCGCACGGGCCGCCGGGGATCCCGGTGCGCCGACGCTCGTGTCGGAGCCGGACCTCTTCCTGCGGCTGTGCGTGGCGCCGACGATCGGAGTCACCGGGACCAAGGGCAAGACCACGACCTCGGCGATGGCGGCGACGATCCTCGCCGCCGACCCGACCCACCCGGTCGTCCTGGGCGGCAACATCGGGATCCCGCTCATCGAGCGACTCCCGGAGCTCACACCGGACCACCGCGTCGTGATCGAACTGTCCGAACTCCAGCTGCCGACGCTGTCGCGCGGGACGTCCGTCGCGGTCTACACCAACGTCACGTCGGACCACCTGGATCGGCACGGCTCGCTCGAGGCGTACCGCGCGGTCAAGCGTCGGCTGGCCGAGCTCGTGGATCCCGACGGCGCGCTCGTCCTCGACGCCGAGGACCCGATCGTGGCGGGGTACGCGGCGCTGGGCACCGCCACCCCGATCCTGTACGGCCGCCACCGGCCGATGCCCGGCGGTCTGGGCGTCGTGGACGGCTGGATCGTCGCGGCGGGTGTCCAGCGGCTGCCGCTCATCGGTGGTGGTATCGCCGCGACCGGGCCGGGCGGCCGGGTCATGCCGGTCGGGGAGCTCGCGATCCCGGGCGCCCACAACGTCTCGAACGCCCTGGCCGCGGTGGCGGTCGGGCTCATCTTCGGCCTGGCGCCAGACGCGATCCGCGAAGCGGCGGCTTCCTTTTCGGGCGTGGAGCATCGCCTCGAATCGGTCGCGCTCGTCGACGGTGTCCGCTTCGTCAACGACTCACAGGGCACCCAGCCGGACGCGGTCATCGCAGCCCTTCGTGCATTCGACGCCCCGCTCGTCCTTATCGCCGGCGGCCGGGACAAGGGCGTGGACCTGTCGGGCCTCGCCTCGGTCGTCGCACAGCGCGCGGTCGCGGCGGTCGTCATCGGCGAGAGTGGTCCGGCCCTCGAGTCCCTATTCCGCGACGCCGGCCTGGCCCGCATCGAGCGCGCCGATTCGCTCGAAGCCGCCGTGGACCGCGCCGACGAACTGGCCCGCGAGGCGTTGGCGCGCGCGGCTCCGACCGTCGGCCCCGCAACGGTGCTGCTCAGCCCGGCCGCCGCCAGCTTCGACATGTTCGTCGACTACGTCGCCCGCGGGCGAGCCTTCAAGTCCGCCGTCGCCGCCCTCGCGGCACGATCGCAGGGGAGCCGACCATGAGCCTGTCAACGTCGATCCCGCGGCTCCGTCGAGTCGGGGCGGACGCCGAGCGGCCGGACGCAAAGACTGCCGCGCCATCCGATCGCACGCCCGTCCGAAGCCGGAGTGGGGCGGTCCGGCGCGAGCGGCACGAGCCCGACTTCGTGATCCTGGTCGTCGTGGTGGCCCTCGCCGCGCTCGGCATCCTGATGGTGTTCTCGTCATCGGCGCTGAAGGGCTACCTGTCCGCGGACAGCAACACGTTCGCGACGGTCGGACCGCAGATCCAGTGGGCGGTCCTCGGCCTGGTGGCGATGCTGGTCATGATGCGCGTGGACTACCGGTACCTGCGGCTCGCGTCCGTGCCGATGTACATCGTGTCGCTCGTGACGCTGTCGCTCCTGTTCGTGCCGACGTTGAGCATCGTCGTCGGCGGTTCGGCTCGCTGGCTGAAGCTGGGCGCGCTGCCAGCTGTCCACCCCGCCGAGTTCGCCAAGCTCGCGATCATCGTGTACCTGGCCCATTGGTTCGCCAAGCGCGGCTCGAAGGCCGGCGGGCTATGGTCCGGGACGGTCCCGTTCCTGTTGATCGTCGCGCCGATCATCCTGCTCGTCTTCATCGAGCCGGACCTCGGGACCACCGGCGTCATCACCCTGACCGCCTTCACGATCTGGTTCATCGCCGGTGGCAACCTGGTCCACCTGGGCGTCCTGCTCTCGGCGGGTGTGGCCGGCGCGGCGGTGTTCCTGCGGGGCTATCAGATGGATCGCGTCCGGGTCTGGCTGGACCCGTGGTCGGATCGGCTCGGCGACGGTTTCCACACCGTCCAGGGGTTGCTTGCCCTGGGTGTCGGCGGCCTGTTCGGGACGGGACTCGGCGAGAGTCGTGTGTTCGTCCCGAATGCCTTCAACGACTTCATCTTCGCGGAGATCGGCCAGGAGTTCGGCTTCCTCGGGGCGGCGCTCGTCATCGGTCTGTTCGTCGTCCTGGCGTACGCTGGCATCCGGACAGCGTTGTCGGCACCGGACACCTTCGGGGCGCTGCTGGCGGCCGGCATCACCGGCTGGCTCTGCCTGCAGGCCCTCATCAACATCGGGGTGGTCGTGACGATCTTCCCGATCACCGGGATCACCCTGCCATTCATCAGTGCCGGCGGGTCGTCGCTCATCATCAGTTTCGCGGCGGTCGGGATCCTGCTCTCGATCTCGCGTGAGACCGTTCAGAAGGGGACATGGAATACCGATGCGGATCCTGATCGCAGGCGGCGGGACGGGCGGACACATCTACCCGGCGCTGGCCGTCGCACGGTCGCTGCGCGCGCGTCCTGACGCTCCTGAGCTGGTCTGGCTGGGCGGCCATCGAGGCCTCGAGTCCAGCCTGGTCCCGCCGACGGGGATCCCGCTCAAGCGCCTCGTCCTGCGATCGCTGCGAACGACCGAGGCGGACGTGCACGCCGTGACCGATCCCATGCGCCTCGGCGCATCCGTTCCGCAGGCGGCCGCGATCCTCGCGACCCAGCGGCCTGCCGCGATCTTCACGACCGGTGGCTATATGGCGGTCCCGGTGTTGATGGCCGCCGCCCCGTTGCGGGTCCCGGTGATCCTGTGGGACGGCAACGTCGTGCCGGGTCGCGCAGTCCGGGCGACCGCGCGGCTGGCGACGGCCCTCGCCGTCTCGTTCCAGGCCACATGCGAGGCGCTGTCGGCGGCGGCGCCCGGCCGCCCGTGCTACCTGACCGGCACGCCCATCCGAGATACCCGTGACGTGGATCGCGAGGCCGCCCGTCGACGTCTCGCCATCGCCCCGTCTGAACGGGTCCTGCTGGTGTTCGGTGGGTCGCAGGCGGTCCGTCGCTTCAACGCAGCGGTATCGGGCGCGCTGTCGCGTCTCGTCGAGCGGGTGACGGTCGTCCATGTCGCAGGCGAGGACGGATACGCGGCGGCTCTGGCCCAGCGCGAGGCGCTCCCCGAAGCGGTTCGCGGCCGCTACCGGCCCTACCCGTTCCTGCGCGACGAGATGCTGTCGGCGCTCGCCGCTGCGGACCTGGTGGTCGGCCGAGCCGGCTCGTCCACGCTGGCCGAGGTGACCGCGCTGGGTCTGCCGATGATCGTCGTCCCGTACCCCCACGCCGGTGGGCACCAGCGGGCGAACGCCAGGGTCCTCACCGACGCCGGCGCCGCGCGATCCGTGGAGGACGCGGACCTCGATGCGGCCACGCTGCTGGAGGCGGCCTCTATCCTGGACGACCCGCCGGCGCACCTCGCGATGTCGGCGGCGGCCCGCGCCCTGGGCCGGCCCGGGGCTGCGGAGGCGGTCACGGACGTGGTCCTGGCCGCCGCGCGCCGCGAACCCCTGCCGGATCCGGCCGTCATCGAGCGACGCTCCAGCGGCCGCGTCGCGTGAGCGCATGCCGGCCATGAACGCCACCTTCGATGCCATCGCGACCGGCACGGACATCCAGCGCCGGATCGGGGTGAAGACGTCCCGGGACGAGCCGCTGGCACGCTTCACGACGATGCGGGTGGGGGGTCCGGCGGACCTGTTCGCCGCCGTCCACAACGCGTTCGAACTCAAGGCGATCGTCAGGGTCGCCCGGTCTCGCGGGCTACCGCACCTGGTCCTGGGCCGCGGCAGCGACGTGGTCATCGCCGACGCCGGCGTGCGCGGCCTCGTCATCCAGGACCGGGCCGAGGGATCCAAGGTCGTCGGCGACAGCTACATCGCCGACGCCGGCGTCCCGATGGCAGGGGCCGCCACCGAGACGCAGCGCGCCGGGCTGTCCGGCCTGGAGTTCGGCCTCGCGATCCCGGGATCCGTTGGGGGAGCGGTGTGGGCCAACGCGGGCGCCCACGAATCGGAGATGGCGGCCGTCCTTCGGTCCGCGCGTGTCCTGCTCGCCGACGGGACCGAGGTGGACCTGCCGGTCGCGGAGCTGGGTCTGTCGTATCGCGACAGCCGCTTCAAGCACGGCGACCCTCACGCACCCGCGGAGCTCATCGTGGAGGCCACCTTCGGACTGGAACCCGCCGATGCAGATACGATCAAGGCTCGCCTCGACGACATCCGCCACTGGCGCCAGGCGCACCAGCCGCTTGGTCTGCCGTCGGGCGGCAGCGTGTTTAGCCACCCCGCCCGGGGCGCGGCCCGCCCGCGTTCCGCGGCCGACCCAGAAACCGATCATGTGCAGCGTGCCGATCAGGATGAGCAGCCGCCCGGCGACGTGCCGGCGCTTCCGCCAGATGATGATGGTGCCCGCGAGCATGATGGGAAAGATTCCCGCGCGGATGAGATC
>JBKJXL010000061.1:0-9044 GCA_046716225.1 Candidatus Limnocylindrales bacterium
AAGACCTCCGCGAACCCGATCGAGACCCGGAGACCTCCCTCCGGGTCTCGCGGTGTGTCCGGGACGTCGCGACGCTGCAGGAACGAGGATCCTGGCCGCCGCTCCTCCTGGCCGCCACGTTCGCCCCCCGGCCGAGCCCTCGCCGCCGCCAAGGTCCTCCCGCTTCTTCCCATACGCCCGCGGGCGACGCACTAGCCTGGGGATCGGCCCGATCTGGGACGTCGGGTTCCCCATACGCCCGCCGGGACGCACCGTTGGAGTCCTTCCTGACGACTCCACGGCGCAGATCGTCGTTCATGCGCCTGTGGCGGGCATCTGGGGAGAACTCGGCCGGGGGCCGGACCGCCTGGGCCGCGGGCGCGGCCGAGTCTCGCCTACCCCCGCTCCGTGAGTCCCAGGCGGATCGCCACCGCCGCCGCCTCCACTCGACCTGACACCGCAAGCTTGGCCAGGATGTTGCCCACGTGGACACCCACGGTCTTCTGACTGATGAACAGGCGCTCGCCGATCTCGCGGTTCGTGCGGCCCTGGGCGACGAGGACCAGCACCTCCTGCTCGCGGGCGCTCAGTCCGAACGCGTCCTGGCGGCGCGCGATGACCTGCGACTCGCCGGCGATCGCACGGACCAGATCCGATCGAGCACCCGAGACGCCCTTGGATCCATCACCCGCCGGCCCGACCGGAACGCCGGCGCCGGCTGACGGGGCGTGCTCCTCGAGCTCGAGACCCACGGCATCCGGCAGGGTGATCCGCGCCCGTCCGGCCAGCTCACGCAGTTCGCGCAGCAGCGGCCGGGCCTGGAGCGAGATGGCGAGCCGGCTGGCCTCGAGCATCGGCACCTGGGCATCGGCCCGGCCGGAGCGACTGCCACCAGCGGTCAGGATGGCCTCCGCCTGTCGCCAGCGCGCCATCGCGACGTCGTACGGCGCGGACAGGTCCGCCCAGGATGCCGCCACGCGATCCCAGATGGCCGGGTCGTCGTCACCCTCCAGGCGTCGCTGGAACGCCCGCGCAGTGGCGAGATACGCCTCCGCGATCCGGCGGGACCCGGCACTCGTGGGTGCCCCGCTGGCACGGACGAGACCGGCCGCCGTGCGAACGACCTCCGCCGTCCGGCCGCGAGCGGTGGCGAGCGGGGCCAGTCGACGCTGCTCGCGAGCCTCGGCCCCGATCGCGGCATCGACCCGCGCGACCATCGCGGCCATCCGGGCGGCCAGGACCCATTCCTCCGTCTCCCGGACCGCCGCCCATCCTCGTTCGACGGACCGTGCCGCGTCGGCGACGTCGCCGCGCCACAGGGCGAACGACGCTGACGCCAGGTAGTACGAGCCGGCCAGCTGGGGCTCGGGAACCGCATCGAATTCGAGTGTCGTGCGACCGAGGTACCGGGCGGCCCGCTCACCGGCCTCGGTCTCGATCTCGATCATCGCGAGCTGGACGGCGGCCGTCAGGAAGATGACCCCCGTCGGAAGCCAGTCGAGCGCTCGGGATGCCAGCTCGCGCGCTTCCGTCCAGCGGCCCAGCAGGTACAGCGACTCGGACACGTTGCCGCGCAGGAAGTTGCCATACACCGCCTCTAGGCCCGCCTGGCGTGCGTCCTCGATCCCGCGGTACGCCACCTCCACGGCCTCGGTCCGGCGTCCGACGAGGTCCAGCACGGTCGTGAGGTTGGCCGTGATGCGGAACAGGGCTTCCGGGTCGCCCAGGGTCCGCGCGCCGCGCTCGGCCTGCCGGAGCAGCTCGATCGCACCTTCCGGATCGCTGCCCCAGCCCATCGCGACCCCGAGCGTCGTCGATGCATGGATGTCCTGCTCGTGGGCCACGGGATCGCATGCCCGGGCCACTCGGATCGCGTCTTTGGCGAGGCGCCGCGCATCGGTGAACGACCCGTCGAGCATCTGGAGCTGGGCCAGGCCCGCGAGCACCGTGGCCCGCTCGGGGCTGATCTCGCGAGGCACGAGTTCGACCGCTCGCCGCGCCGCCTGCATCGCTCCGTCCGGGTCCCCTGCGGCCCGTCGGATGTGCGCAAGTCGGTCGTGGAGGAGACCCAGCCGGACGCGATCGCGACGGGCATCCAGGGCGCCGATCGCGGCCTCGAGATAGGCGCTCGCACGGGAGCCGCGGCCGACGGCAAAGGCCGCCTCGGCCGCCCTGACCTGCAGATCAGCGTTGATCGACGGGCGGCCAGCCCGCCGACGCGAGGCGGTCGTCCCGATCGGCCGGTCCGGGATCGCAAGGGCCGACTCCAGTGCCGCCAACTCGTCGGCCGGGGCGTACTTGGTGGCCGCCACGGCGGCCGCCTCGATCGACGCGGCCCTGGCCAGCACGGGGTCGTGGGCCCCGGCCCACAGGTGGGCGAGCAGGGCCGGCGGGCCGGCGAGGGCGGTGGCGAGCGCGACACGATGACGGGTCCTCGCGATCGGCAACAGGTCGCGCTCCACGGCTCGTCCGATCGCCTCGTGCCGGAACGCGATCGTCCCGTCGCGCTCCACGACGAACCCGTGCTCGACGGCCTCGGCCAGGCCGGCTCGGACGTCGGCATCCAGGACACCGTCGCCGTGACGCGGGCGACTGGCGGACCGGGGGGCCGGCCCGTCCGCCTCCATCTCAAACGCCTCCGACACGTCCGCGAGCTGCTGCGCGGTGAGCGGCAGGCCGGCTGGCGCCATCAGCCGCAGCACCCGACGGCACTCGGGCGAGCGGGGTTGCACGCGAGCGATGACGAGGGCGTCCAGCGTGTCGCTCAGGGACGAGCTGGGCAGCTCGCGACGGGCCGCCAGCAGCTCCTCGGCGACGAGCGGCAGACCGCCCGATCGCTCGACGACGAGCAGCAACAGGCTGGCCGACGCCCGCTCGCCTTCGATGCCCTCGATCAGGGCGGCCAGGTCATCGCGGTCGAGCGGCGCGAGGGCCAATCGCTCCACGGGCCGCGGGGCGGCGGCGATGGCCGCCAGGTCGCCGGACCACGGATCGTCGCGGGGCACGATATCCGGTTGATCCGACGCGATGATCGCCAGGCGCTGGTCGCGGGCGATCCTCGACAGGAAGCGCACGAGCGCACGCGTGGCGGCGTCAGCGCGATGCAGATCCTCCAGGATCAGGGCGACGGGGCGCCGCTCGCCGAGGCGTCCGAGCATGCCCAGGATCGCTTCGAGCGTGCGAGCCTGCCGACGCTCGGGTGCGCTTGCGATCCCCTCGACGGGTTCGCCGAGCCGAACGCCCAGGTCCGGCAGGAGACGGATGACGTCGAGGGCGGCAGGACCCAGGATCGCTTCGAGATCCGCGTCCGGCAGCGCCCGCAGCGCCGGGCCGATCGCGCGGACCAGGGGGGCGTATGGGTCATCTGCCCCGCACGGCCAGGCGCCACCGCGCAGGATCGTCCACGGCTCCGACAGCTCGGCGACACGCGCGACGCCCTCGTCGAGGAACCGACTGATGCCCACGCCGGCCGTGCCGCCCAGGATGAGCGTCCTCGAGCGGCCGCTCGCCGCGTCGTCCAGTACGGCCGCGAGTCGGGCGAACGCGACCTCACGCCCCACGAACCGCGCGCTCGTATAGCTGGCGGGCATGGCCGCATTCTAGGGGCTACGCTGGGTCGCGTGACCGAAGGCCGTCCGCTTCCCCACCCCGCCAACGCCCTCAACGACCTGACCGGCGAGGAGTGGCTGTACTTCACCAAGTCGGTCCTCACGACCGCCTACCCCTCGGAACTGGGCCACGCGGCCCGCAAGGCGCATGGGGCCAACAAGCCGCCTCGGCTCATGGCACGACTGATCGAGTTCTTCTCCAAGACCGGGGAACTCGTACTGGACCCGTTCGCGGGCGTCGGCGGCACGTTGCTCGGGGCATCGATCGCTCGCGGATCGCGTCGCGCCCTCGGCATCGAGCTCGATCCGCGCTGGGCAGCCGTGTACGAGCGCCTGGTCCGGGAGCTGCTCGGGGAGCGAGATGGACTCGGGCCCGTCCTGGCCGACCTCGGCCAGACGGACCCAGGCGAGCCCCGTCGGTTCGATCCGTCAGGCGCCGAGATGCGGGTGGGCGATGCGCTGATCGTCCTGCCGACGCTGCAGACCGGCTCGGTCGACCTGGTCGCGACGGATCCGCCGTATAACGTCCAGCTGCCGCTGACGATGGCCGGCGGTGCCCTGGCCGAGACGCACGCCAACCGACGGACGGATTACGCGATGGTCAGCGATCTCGACGCCGACCTCGCCAATGCCCCCGACTACGCCACGTTCCTGGACAGGATGGAGGCCGTGCTGGGCGAGGCCTGCCGCGTGTTACGGGACCGCCGCTACGCCCTCGTCATCGTGCGGGACGCGTACCAGGACGGCCGGTACGTGTTCACCGGATCGGACCTCGCCGTGCGGGCGGCGCGGGTCGGATTGGTCCCGAAGGGCGATCTCATCTGGTACCAGGCCGGGACTCGGCTGCGGCCGTATGGGTACCCGCGGGCGTTCGTGCCCAACATCGTCCACCAGCACATCCTGGTGTTCCGGAAGGAGACCTGACGGGCGCGTGCCCGGGCGATGGATCAGTCCCGGCGCTCACGCGACTTGATGTAGGCGCTCAGGACGTCGTCGTCCACATCGTCGCCCATCGTCCAGGTGTCGGCGCCGATGGGCATGGTGGCCGTCGCACCGTTCGGCTGCGGGACGTCGTCGTCGGCTACCACGTCCCCGAGCGTCATCTTGTGGATCCAGCCCTGGCCGCCGTTGGGGCACAGGACGAGCCAGTAAGTCCCCTGACGTTCGAGCAGCTGGACCTCGTCGCCCTGGTCGAGGAAGCCGATCTCGATGCCACGCAGTTCGTCAGGAACGTCCAGGAGACGCACGACGTTGTAGCGGATCAGCCGCCGCTCGCGACCGTCCAGCGGTCCCACGAGCCCACGGTCGAACGACAGGCGCGGCGCGATCGCGGCGTGACGCGCTGGATCCGCCTTGCGAGCTTCGAGCAGGGAGGGTCGGCGCCAGCGCGGCATCGCCGCCTCGGCGTCGGTCGGCGCGGCGATCGCAGCGACGGCGACGGCCTCGGCCGGACGGCCGGCGCCGGCGTTCTGATGCGGGCCGGGGCGATCGGACGTCAGCCCGGCCATCGCCACGCTGATGCCAAGGGCCGCTTCGGCCCCGAGGACCTCGTCGGGGGCCGGTGGTTCGCCGTCGCGACGGCGCCGACCGAAGACCCCGAGCGCCGCCGCCGTAACGACGACGCCTGTGGTCGTGACCAGGGTCGGGACAAGCGCGAGCGCCGGCAAGGTCGGCCCGACCACGCCCAAGGTGGCCAGCGCGTTCGAGATGGGACCCCAGCTGGCGCCCCGGCCGCCCGAGCCACCGCCGGCCCCATTCGATCCCGCGCCGTTCGAGCCACTCCCCGGCGTCCCGTCAGTGCTGCCGGCTGCCGTGACGGGATCGTCGCTGGGTGACGGCGTGTCGTCAGGGGAGCTCGGGCCGGTCGGGATCGGTGTCGCGACGGTCAGGGTCGGCGTGGCGCCGGGGGTCGGGTCAGGTATCGGCGTGGAACCTGGCGTCGGCGCGGGCGTAGCGGTCGGTGCGGGCGTCGACCTGGGCGCCGGTGTCGGGGTCGGTTTCGGCGTGGGCTTCGGGACTGGCTTCGGCGTAGCCTGGGGTGTAGGCGGCAGCTTGACCGTGATCGAGCCACCGCTCAGGGTCGCGTCGAACTTGTCCTGGCTGCGCGACAGGAACGTGACCGCGTGGGTCCCGACCGTCAGCTTGCCGGACCAGCCGAAGCGGACGCCCTTCTTCCAGTCGGGGGCCGACGCGCGGCTGAGCGTGAACACCCTGGATCCGACCTTGACCCGAACGTAGTCGGCCGCCGAGTCGTTCTGGCTCTTGTAGGTCACCGACAGCTTGAACGTGGTGGCGGTCGTCCCGGATCCCGGCGACGCGGCCGGATCCGACAGTCGGGTGGGACCCTGGGCGGCGATGGCCGGGAGCGCGATGGCGAGGACGAACAGCAGCGCCGCGGCGACCGATCCGGTCCGCCGGACGGCACGCCGCGGGTCCCTTCGCCTACCGATACGCACGACAGCTTGCCTCCACGGCCGGGCCGACGCCCGGTCTCTTCGGGAGGATGGCCGTGACCCGTGGGGCCGGGCAATGGTACGGGGGTCCGGGTGCGTGCAGCCGTCCGGCGACAAAGGGCGGTCCGGTGGGATCCGGTGGGGTCGCTGGGCCGTCCGGCCACCCCGGATTACCCCGGTTCGGCCATGGTGCCGCGCCGCGGGCGACGTCACGATGCGTCCATGCAGCTCATCTCGGCCACGTCCGGGCCGGTCCGTCGACCCGTGGGCGCCATCCTGAGCGGGACCCTGGTCGGCGCCACCCTGGTGGCCGGCGGCCTGTCGCTCGCCTACCTCGCGTTCGCGACACCCCTGTTGATGCTGCTGCTACCGGGCGGCAGGACGGGCCCCGGCCAGGTCGTGACCGGCGTCATCGTCATGGCCCTCGCGCTCGTCGCGCCGCTGACCTTCGTGGCCGTCGGGACCACCCGCCTGGCTCGACTGATCGCATCGCTCCGCCCGCGGGACGCCGATCGCTCCACCCTGGAGCGACTGGCCGGATCACTGCCGCCCGATGTCGTCGGGGCAGCCGATGTGCCTCTGCAGGACGGGCGGTCGATCCCGGCGATGCTGGTCGGACCGTTCGGCGTCATCGTGCTGCGCGAGATCCCCTCGATGTCGATGACACGAGTCTCCGGATCCGCCTGGGAAGTGCGCACGCGAAGGGGATGGGTCCCGATCGAGAACCCGATGGAGCGCGCGGCCCGCGATGCGGAACGCGTCCGTCACTGGCTGTCCCACGACGATCGCGACTTCCTGGTCAAGACCTACGCGGCGGTCATCTCCCGGCCCGGCCAGGATGTGACGCGATCGGCGGCCTGCGCGGTCGTGACCGCCGAACAGCTGCCAGGGTTCATCGCCTCGCTACCGGCCCAGCGCAGCCTGACGGGATCCCGCCTGGACAGCGTGCTGACGCAGATCCGCGAAGCGGTCGTACGCGCCTGACGCAGCCCGGGCACCTGTCAGCGACTGCTGGCAGAGCGCACGATCTGGTCTCGAGACCCGATGTGGGCATAGACTGGCGATCGGCGGGGGAGTAGCCCAGTTGGTTAGAGGCGCCGAGCTTATACCTCGGAAGTCGGTGGTTCGAGTCCACCCTCCCCTACCACGATGATCGCCCGAGCCTGTCCTGGCAGCGACGATCCTGCGATCCGCGCGCCATCGGCGCTTGGCCCCAAGCGGTCCTGGACGAGGGTCAGTCCGAGCCGATGAGCCGGCCCGCTATGGCCCGCAGGCTCAACGAGCGGGGCTGCAGGCGGTTCGCGCCGGTCGAGGTGGACGATCCATCGCCGCCGAAGCTCAGCGCACCGTCGGCCGCGTAGGCGCGGGCGCCCAACGAGGCATTGACTTCGATCTCGTCGTCGTTCTGGTCGGCGACCAGGGGGAGGTCATCCGGGTCGAACGGTCGCGGTGTCACCGCGACCGGGGCGGGCGGGCGGGCGTAGGCGGGAGCGCCGTAGAGCTTCGGGAGCGCGACGTGCTGCTCGTCGATGGACACGGATCGACCTCGGAGGTTGATGCGACGCGACCGGATTCCCGGCCTGCATCGAGTGATGATAGCCACGAGAGCGTACCGCGGAATGGTACGGAAGGGCTAGCGCGTCCCGGTGCCGGGAGCCTGAAAGTGGTGCCTGGACGCCCCGCGCCATGACCTTCGCAGGCCAGCGGCGGATCAGCCGAGGAAGGGCCGGACGACCTGCACGGCGACGACCATCACCAGGTACGCGATCGGGACCGCGGCGAAGAAGCCCAGCGCGGCGCTCCACGGGCTGCGCCGCACGGTGGTGCCGGACCCCGTGGGCTGCGGAACGACCAGGTAGGTCACGGCACTGCCGATCGCCAATACCAGGACGACGTACAGGGCGACCGCCAGCAACCGGAGGTCGCCGCCCGGGACATCCACGCCGCGCGTCAGGGCGACGTCATAGACGAGGTATGCGAGCGCCAGGATCACCGCGACGCCGAGGCTCGCCATGACCGCACGGACCACCGGCCGCGGGGCGTTGCGAAACTGCCGCCAGCGGATCTCCGCCTCGGACCGGTGCCGGACCGGAGTGGGGGTCGTCACGGCTCGCCCAGCATCGCAAGCGTCCGACGTGGCGGGAGCGTGTCAGGCGTGTGGCTCGCCAGCAGCTCGACGCCCTCGCAGAACCGCTCCACCTCCTCGTCCGAGGTGAAGAACCCGACGCTGATGCGGAGCGCGTCCAGGCTGGCGACCGTCCGCGCGATCGCGAACGTGCGCTTGCCGAGCTCCTCCAGCGCGTCGAGAGCCGGCCAGCCGGCGATCGTGAACGTCACCAGCGTCGCCATCCGCTCACGCGGGGTCAGGACCGTCACCCCGGAGAGCCCGGCCAGTCGGTCGGCCGCTCGACGGGCCGTCGCCAGCCCGCGGCCATAGACGAAGTCGAGCCCGACGAACATGGACATCCAGCCGATCGAACGCGCCATCCCCACGACGGACGGGCGGTGGAACACCGGCCACTCGAACCGGCGTGCGTCTGGCCACCACTCCGCGGTCCCCTGCCCGTCCACCTTCTCGAAGCTGAACGAGCCGGCGATCGCCGGCGTCAGCCGCTCCAGCATCCGGTACCCCACGACGAGCGCGCCCATCCCTTCCGGGCCGAGCAGCCACTTCTGGGCGGGGATCGCATAGCCGTCCACGTCGAGGTCGTCGAACCGGGTCGGCATGGCGCCGGCGGCCTGGGCGCCGTCCACGATCACGAGGGCGCCGCTGGCATGCGCGATCTCGGCGATCTCGGCGACCGGCAGGATGGCGCCGGTCGTCCACGCGACATGCGACAGCAAGACGAGCCGGGTGGCGGGCGTGATCGCGGCGTCGAAGGCGGCGATCGTCCGAGCATCGTCACCGTCATCGCCGACATCGAGCAAGACCACCTCAGCGGCGCCCCGGTCGCGCAGGGAGTAGAGCGGCCCAAGCCCTCCAGGATGCTCGAGCCGGGTCGTG
>JBKJXL010000062.1:0-4320 GCA_046716225.1 Candidatus Limnocylindrales bacterium
CCCTCTCAGGCGTCCTCGAGGAGCAGCGGTCGCACCCGGCCCCAGTCGTTCCACAGCTTCGCGAGGCCGTCCGCGCGCCGGCCCAGCATCGCGACCAGCTCGCCGAGCGTCAGGTCGCCCGCTGCCCCGGCCAGGTGCTCGTCGGCCGCCACCGTGACGTCGGCGAACAGCTCGCGCATCTCGGCTTCCGTGGGCCAGTGCCGGATCCGCATCGGGTCCATGCCGGCATAGCCCAGCGCCATCGACAGGTCGCGCTGGCTGGGGACCCGATCGTCGGTCCAGCCGCCGAGCCCGTCGAATCGGAACCCGATCGACGACAGCGCCGCGACGATGTCGCGGTCCTGGTCGATCGTGAACGGCCCCCAGAACGGGTGCTCCGTCGGGAAGGCCAGTGCGGACTGGCTGATGGCCACCGTCACGACCGCATCGACGAGCTCCGTGAGGCTGGCCTGCCAGCGACGCTGCTCAGCGGGGTCGTCGGCCAGCCGGGCGGCGGTGCGGGACATCGCCTCGGCGTCGCCGCGAAGGAGGAGGAAGATGACCGGTGCCTGTCCGGCCCCCAGGGCCGCGGCCAGCGGCTCGCCTTCATCCTCGAACGGATCCGGGCCCGACGGCCGCGGTCCAGCGTCGCCTGGGCCGGGCACCCCAGCGACGGCCGCCAGCGGAAGGCGGGCGGCCCGCTCATCGGCGACCTGGGCCTCGACGCAGTCCGCGACCGCTTCACGCGCCGCCAGGCAGGCGGCCTCGGCGGTCTCCGCCTTGATCCGGGCGGCGTCGGCTTCGAGCGCGAGCCGCTCCAGGGACGGCGCGATCGCCGCGGCCGCTTCCCGCTCCCGGATGGCCACGACACCGGCGTCGCGCACCACGGTGTTGATGCGATTGATCTCGTTGAGCCAGTCGCGCGCCGCGGCCTCGACGGCGTCCGGTGAGCCCGCCCGGGCGCGGGCGTCGCGGAAGTTCGCCTGGGCGATCTCCTTCTGCAGCCGCACGTTGCGCGGATCGGCGGTCGCCGCCGCCTCCTCGGATCGGGCGATGTGGGCGTCGTACGTGCGCTGGGCCAGTCGGAACGTGTCGTCGGCGACGCTGACCGCGGCTCGGGCGTAGACGGCCACCTCGCAGCGTTCGTTCGCGATCTGGCGGACGTCGCCGCACGGACCGCCCTCGGTCATCGGGACGGACGGCGTCGGGCCGCCCGCACCGACGTCAGCCGGGCCCTGGGCCTTCGAGGGCTCGATCGCGGGGTCGTCCAGCACCGCGACGGCCGTCGCGAGAGCCAGCGCGCCGGGCTGGGTGGCCGCGGGGGCTGTACGGTCGGATGCGCCTGTACCACCTGACCGCTGCATGGCCTGGAAGACCGGGTCCTGGCCGGTATCTACTCGGAACCCGATCATCGCCGGGCTCGGGTCGAGCGCGGTGGCACCGGCGCCGATCGGCGTCAGTCGATAGGACGGGGCGAGGAACGGTATCGCCGGGACCCGGGCTGACCGAACACCCGTTCGTTGTCCGGAGGGTTCCGCGAGGGCCGAGCCTTCGGCCGTCGGATCGTGGTCGGCCGGACCGCGCAGGTCCGGTCCGGACGGCGCGACCGCGAATCCATCCAGGGAGAGCGTCGTCCCGCGGCGGCGAGGCACGGCGTCGGGTGTGACGGTGAGGCGGATCTCGCGCGGGGCCGGCGGGCGAGCGCGGAGCACCTCGACGAGGGCGGCGCCGGAGGCGAGACCCAGGATCAGTCCGAGGGCCAGAAAGGCGAACTCGCCGGCATTCACGCTGCGCGCATGTCCAGGACCACGGCCTCCTGCGGCTGGGCGCTCCCCGGTGGCCAGCGTAGCTGCGAGTCTCTCGACCGTCAACTCCACCTGAGCGCCTCTCTCACGCTCAACGTGCTGCACGGCCGCCGTGACGGATGGTAGATTCGCAGCCTCGGCGCTCCCCGCCGATCCGCACTCCGCCCGAGCCCCAACCGCAGCGGGAAGGCACGACCTGAACTTGACCACCGGAACGCCTCAGGAATTCCTCGTCCAGCCCGTCGACGCCTCCTGGCTCCAATGCAACATCGAGTGCCAGGAAGCGTGCCCGGTGGGGACGAATTGCCGTGGCTACCTGAACCTCGCCGCCGAGGGTCGGTTCGAGGAGGGCTACATCCTGTCGCGCGAGCCGAACCCGGTCGCCGCGATGTGCTCGTACGTCTGTTCCGCCCCATGTGAGCGCGCCTGCCGCCGCGGTGACATCGACCGGCCACTCGCCATCCGGGCGATGAAGCGGTTCCTCGTCGAGTGGCACGAGGCGTCCGGCATTCCCGACGTCGTCCCGCAGATCACGCCGCGCGCCGAGCGGGTCGCCGTGGTGGGCGCCGGGCCGGCCGGCATCGCCGTCGCTCGGGAGCTCGCCACCAAGGGCTACCAGGTCACCGTCTACGACAGCCTGCCGTACGCCGGCGTCACCATGCTTATCGGCGTTCCAGCCTTCCGCCTGCCACGCGAAGCCATCGAGATGGACGTCCGCCTGGTCGAGCGTCTTGGCGTGACGTTCGTGTACGACACCACGATCGGCACGGACATCCTGTTCGAGGATCTCCAGCGCGACTTCGATGCGATCGCGATCACTGCCGGCGCGATGGACGCCGTAGCGCTCGACATCCCGGGCGGCGATCTCGAGGGCGTCGATTACGGCGTCGACTTCATGAAGAAGGCGAACCTGGGGCAGCCGCTCGAGGTCGGCCAGGACGTCGTGGTCATCGGCGGCGGCTACACGGCCATGGACTGCTCGCGGACGAGCCTCCGCCATGGCGCCGATCGGGTGTCCATCGTGTATCGGCGGACGCGGTCCGAGCTGGTCGTCGACGAGGAGGAGCTGGGCGAGACCGAACGCGAAGGCGTCCGGATGGAGTTCCTGGCCAGCCCGATCGAGGTGCTCGGCGAGGACGGCAAGGTCGTCGGCGTCAAGTTCATCCGCAACCGGCTGGGCGAACCGGACGCTTCCGGTCGACGCTCCCCCGTGCCGATCGAGGGGTCCGAATTCATCATCCCGGCTCAGACGGTCATCCCGGCCGTGTCGCAAGCGGCGGACCTGACGTTCCTGCCGATCGAGGCGTCGTTCGAGATCAATCGTGGCCGGGTCAAGGTCGACCCCGCCACGTACGCCTCGAACGTCAAGGGGGTCTTCGCCTGCGGCGACTTCGTCACCGGGCCGACGACGCTCATCGAGGCTGCCGGGCATGGCAAGAAAGCCGCGTACGCGATCGATCGCTACCTTGCCGGGCGGACGGATGTGACGGTCAGCGCGAACGTCAAGGTCACCAGCTCATGGCGCCACGATATGCCGGACTTCTACGACGTCCTGCCGCGCCAGCACATCCCGATGGTCCAGCTCTCCGCGCGGATGCCGTCAACGGACCCGATCGTCAATTTCAACACCCCGGTCGAGTTGGGCTACGACGCCAACGGGGCGGTCGCCGAGTCGACGCGCTGCCTCATGTGCAACTTCAACATCTGGTTCGACCCGTTCCGGTGCGTGCTGTGCGGGGCCTGCGCGGATGTGTGCCCCGAAGGCGTGATCCACATGGTCGACATCAACACGCTCAAGTCCGAGGGCCTCCTGCCGGAGCTCGAGGAGGCGTATGGCTGGGAGAACGGCGGGGCGATGATCCTCGATGAGGAGCGCTGCATCCGGTGCGCCCTGTGCGTCAAGCGATGTCCGTTCGACGCCATTACGATGGAGCGGTTCGAGCTCCAGGAGATCTCGACCGACGGACGGCTCTACAAGGAGTCGTATCGAGACGCGCAACTCGCCGGCACGCCCGGCGTCGCAGGAGGAACCCGGTGAGTTTCCTCGAGCGGGTGGATCAGACCATCCGCCGAAGCCCGGTGTGGCGATCGCTCTTCCGCCAGCCCTACCCGCGCGACGAGCGGTCACGCGCGTATGCCGTCATGAACAACGTCTTCCTGCACATCCATCCGGTGCGAGTGCGGCAGCACGCGGTCAAGTTCGCGTACACGTTTTGCCTGGGCGGCTTGAGCTTCTTCCTGTTCCTCGTGCTGACCATCACGGGCGTGTACCTGATGTTCTTCTACGTGCCGTCGGCCACCCAGGCGTACACCAACATCCTCGACATCCAGAGCCAGGTCACGTTCGGCCTACTGACGCGGAACATCCATCGGTGGGGCGCCCACCTGATGGTCTTCTTCGTGTTCCTTCACATGATGCGGGTCTTCTACCACGGGGCCTACAAGCCGCCGCGCGAGTTCAACTGGGTGGTCGGCGTGGTGCTCCTGTTCCTGACCATCATGCTGAGCTTCACGGGCTACCTGCTGCCATGGGACC
>JBKJXL010000063.1:0-9332 GCA_046716225.1 Candidatus Limnocylindrales bacterium
GTGCAGGTGGTTCTCGAATGGCCCCGTCCGCGGCCGCTCTGGGAGATGCGAACGGGCCATCTGCCCTGTCTAGTGCCACAGATGAACACCTGATGATCGCGGAGGAACATGCGGTGATCAGCCGGTCAGCATCCGCCGGTAGAGCGTCTCGTATCGGTCCACCATCCGCCCGACGGAGAAACGGTCGAGTGCCGAGCGACGGATCTCCGCGCGATCGAGCGCGTCGAGCCCGGCATCGAAGTAGGCCAGTTGTTGCGCGTCATCCCCGACGAACCCGTCGATGCCGTCGCGGACCAGCTCCGGGATCGCGCCGGACCGCCGGACGAGGACCGGGGTCCCGAGTGCCAGCGCCTCGATGACGACCAGACCGAAGGGTTCCGGCCAGGCGGATGGGATGACAGCGGCGCGGCTCGAGGCGACCAGGCGGTCGCGCTCGGGCTCCGGCAGCTCGCCCAGGATCGTGACGTCGGTGCCTGACAACGCAGGTTGCACGACCGCCTTCCAGTAGTCGACCTCCGTGGCGGACGTCGGGACCTTGGCCGCCACCAGCAGGCGCCGACCAGTCAGCCGCGCGACCTCGATGGCATCGAGGATCCCCTTCTCGGGCGTGATCCGGCCCACGAAGCACAGATCCTCGCCGGGTGTCTCGATCATGGGCGGCAGGTCGAATGTCAGGCCGTGGTGGATGACCGTCCAGTCCGCGTCCGGATGGACCCGGGCCTGGTCCTCGCTCACCGCCACCAGACCGCGGGGGCGATCGGCGAACGCGGCGTGCCCCCACGGCACGTCCAGCCGGCCATGGAAGGTCGAGACGACCGGGACGTGGGTCCGCCGGACGAGCTCCAGGTTCCAGCGATCGACGTGACCGTGGATCAGGTCGAAGTCGCCTTCGCGCTCCACGACCATCCGGACGGTCTCTTCGAAGTAGTCCGCCGGGTCGTCGGCGAAGCCGGTCGGCCGCAGCGCCTCCGGCACGGTCACGACGTGGTCGCCGGGGATCCGCGAGTCGCCGCTGGCAAAGGTCGTCACCTCGTGGCCGCGCCGATGCAGCTCGTTCACGAGTTCGGCCACGACACGCTCCGTGCCGCCGTATGCGATGGGCGGGACGGCCTCCAGCGGCGGAGCGACCTGGGCGATCCGCAGCGGGCGATCGTGGCTCGGCCGGCCGCCAGTCACAGCCGGACGATCACCTCGAGCGGGCCATCCTTGCGAAGCACCTCGGCACTGGTCAGGCCGCGCCAGCGGTGGAGCAGGAGGTCGCAGCTCGCATCACCGATCCGCAGTCCTGTCACGACCACCTTGGTGATGTCCTTGGGCAGGTCCGGCTTCTCCAGGGTGAGCTGGGAGAGCGACGCATCCGCGTGCAGGCCCAGCATCGTCCGGATCAGCATCAACGGGGCGGCGGCTGCCCAGGCCTGCGGCGAGCAAGCCACGGGGTAGGCGACCGGCGCGGCGGTGGCCGAGCGATTGAATCCGCAGAACAGTTCGGGCAATCGGTAGGCCGGGAAGTGATGGGCGGCCGCGAGGAGGTCGCCACTGAGACGGCCCCCCACAGCATCGAAGCCATAGCGGCGTGCCCCGGCCGCCGCGATCGCCGTGTCGTGTGGCCAGACCGTTCCCGTGTGGTAGCCGATCGGATTGAAGCCGGGCTGGTCCGCCCCGAACGTGCGCACGCCCCAACCCGAGGACATCGACGGAGAGCCCAGTACGTCGGCGACCGTCGCCGCCTGCGCATCGTCCACGATGCCGCTCCACAGGCAGTGGCCCGCGTTGGAGCCCATCGTATCCACCGCCCGCTTGGTCGCATCGAGGGCCATGGCGATGTAGCCGCCGGGCAGGACGAAGTGCTCGGCGAACCGGCGTTTCAGCGACGCGGCCTCCGACTCGAGACGGTCCGCCAGGTCGAGCTCGCCGCGCCCGCGGGCCAGGCGAGCCACCCGCCGCTTGGCGTCGAACACGTAGCCCTGGACCTCGGCCAGCGCGATCGGCGTGGCTGCCAGGGTGCCATCTGCCCAGCGGATCGCGTCGCCCGAGTCCTTCCAGCCCTGGTTCAGCAGGCCGGTCGGCGCCCGCCGCTCGTACTCGACGAACCCGTCGCCATCGCGGTCGCCCCAGTCGTCGATCCAGACCAGGGCAGCGAGCACGTTCGGCCACAACCGCCCGACGAGGGCGTCGTCGCCTGTCCAGTCGTGGGTCTCGCCGAGCAGGACCAGCCAGAGCGGCGTCGAATCGATGGAGCCGTAGTACGGAGAGAACGGCAACTCGCCCGTTCGCGTCATCTCGCCGGTCCGGAACTCGTGGAGGATCTTGCCTGGCTCGGCGTCGCGCCACGGATCGACATCCGTTGCCTGGTGGGCGGCCAGGATCTCCAGCGTCTCGATCGCCAGGCGCGGTGCGAACGCCACCGACTGGAGGGCGGTGATCAGGGAGTCTCGGCCGAACAGGGTCGCGAACCAGGGCACGCCGGCGGCCGTGAACGGTTCGCCGTCCGGCGTGGTGGAGCGGAGCAGGCACAGGTCGTCCATCGAGCGGCGAAGGACGTGGTTGACGACTTCGTGGTCCGTCTCGATGGACACAGCTTCGGCATGCCAGGCGGCATGGATCGCCTCGGGATCGGCGACATTCGGAATGGCGTCGTGGGCGGGGCCGGCGCCATTTTCGCGCGTGGCGGTGACATGCCAGGTGATGACGACGTGCTCACCGGGTGCGAGCGAGGCGCTCCAACCCGCCACGACCGCCGGGCCGGCCGGATCCGGCGAGGGACGCAGCTCCGGGACCGGCTCGAAGGCGATATGGGTGCGGACCATCGTTCCGTCGAGGCCGGCGTACGCGAAGGTCAACCGCCCGGTGCCATCGACCTCGATCGGCACGAGGTCCCCGCGCTTCGGACGGGCGTAGCCGCGGACTTCGAAGATATCGGCGGCGTCCATGTCGAGCTCGAGCTGGACGTCCAGGTCGAAGGTGATGGGTCCATGGTTCTGGATCTCGAGTCGCTCATGGTAGGCGTCCGACAACGTGCGCTCGCGACCGATGGAGATGGTCTGACGGGCGATGGCCCCGGGGCTGCCCATCTTGTCGCCCGGATCCTTGCGCAGCTCGGCGTTGGTGCCGATGACCGTCCCGCGCCAGCTGCCCCCGGGGTCGGAGTGGAGGACGACCGGGCGCTCACCGGCGACCCGCAGGACGCTGCACGAGAGGACGCGAGTGTCGCCGTCGTACAGGCCCAGGCCGCGGCTGTCGGGATGGATGTCGCCGAAGGCGTCGGACAGCAGGAACAGGTCACCGTGCTTGAGGACCTGGGCGGAACCCAGATCCGTCGCCCGGATGATCGGCCGGGGGCGGGCGGGGAAGGTCTCGGTTGCGGCTGGGGTGCGGGTCGCGTCAGGGTGCGCCAAGAGCCGAGTCTAGTCCAAGTCGCCCCGGAGCTGGGCCAGCGCACGCTGGAACGCGGGTCGTGCGTGGTCCGGCGGGAACTCCGGGAACGGGCGCTCCGCGAGGGCGTCCTCGAGCGACAGCGCGCCTGCCAGGATTTGCCGGGACAACGCGACGAGCGTCTCGAACGACGTCGCCTGCGCTGCCGCGAACCTTGGACCGGCATGATCGCCATGGCCCGGGACGATCACCCCCGTCACGAGCGGGACCAGGGCGGCCGATGTGGCGACCCAATCGATCGGATAGCCATCGCCCACGAACGGGACGTTGCCGTTCTCCACGAGGTCCCCGGCGAAGAGGACGTTCGCGCCCGGAACCGTGATGACGATGTCGTGGTCCGTGTGGCCGCGCCCGAGGTACGCGAGCTCGACCGGGCGTCCGCCGACGTCGACGGTCGCGGTCTCGGAGAACGTCCGGTCCGGCGGGTCGATGACGACTTCGCCGAGGTCCGCGGCAAGACTGGGCTCCTCCCGCCCGATCTCCGGCTTCCGGCGATCACCGGTCCGTTCCATGAACGTGACACACCGCTCGTGGCCCCAGATCGTCGCCGGCCGGAAGAGCGCATTGCCGAAGACGTGATCGAAGTGGCCGTGGGTATCCACGACGAGCGTCACGGGGAAGGCTGTCAGCTCGCGCAGGTCCGCCTGGATCTTGCGGGCCTGCGGGTACGTACTGCGCGTGTCGATGACGAGCGCCTCATCGTCACCCAGGATCACGCCGATGTTCTGGTCGAAGAACTCGTAGCGACGGACGAACACCCGGTCGCCGATCTCCACCCAGCCGTCGTTGACGCCCATGGCTTCATGGTATCGGCGGACCGCGCCGTCGGGGCACGAGTCGCGCACACTGCATCGCATGCCCTCGATCGTCAGCCACGCGACCGTCGCCGACGGAACGGACCTGCTCGTCCGGCACTGGCCGGCGGACGAGGCGGAGGCCGGTGGCGCCTGGGCCGGTCAGGCGTGGGGATCCGTGCTCATCGTCCATGGGCTCGGGGAGCGATCCGGACGGTACGAGCACGTCGGTGACCACCTCGCGGCTGCCGGCATGGACGTCTGGGCCTACGACCAACGCGGGAACGGCGGATCGGGCGGTCGGCGGGGACACGTGGATCGCTGGACGCAGCTGTATGACGATCTCGAGGAACGGCTTCGGTCAGTTCGGGGAGGGGCGGAGGGACGCCCGGTCGTGCTCTACGGGCACTCGATGGGCGGTCTCGTCGTGGCCGGCTATCTCACGCTGCCGGATCCTCCCATGCCGGATCTCGCGGTCCTGACGGCGCCCGGACTGGATTCGACCTTGCCGGGCTGGAAGAAGTCGCTCGCCCGCGTCCTGGGCGGCGTGACCCCGACACTGGCCGTCGCGAACGACATCGATCCGTCGACGTTGTCGCGGGACCCCTCGGTGGGGGATCGTTCGGCGGCGGATCCGGCAAACGCCACCGTGACGACAGCACGCTTCGGTGCCGAGGCCCTGGCGGAACAAACCCGCGTCCGTCGCGACTGCCTGCGGATCACGGTCCCGACCCTCGTCCTGCACGGGCTGGACGACGGCCTGGTGCCGGCCCAGGCGTCGGAGATCCTTGCGACCGTCCCCAGCGTCGAGCGCCGGACCTACCCTGGCCTCCGCCACGAACTCCACAACGAACCCGAAGGACCGCTGATCGTCGACGAGATCATCGCCTGGCTGAGGGAGCGTGCTACAGTCAGGCCCTAACCGAATATCGCCTCCGGGGAGCGCAGCGTGCGCTGAGAGTGTGGCCGCAGGGCCGCAGACCCGCCGAACCTGATCCGGCTCGTACCGGCGAAGGAAGCAGGCCGAACGACATCGAACTGACGCCGCCCCCGGCACCTGGAGGCGGCGTTCTGCCTGTCCGTCTCGGAGGTTCCAGTCATGGCCACCATCACCACCGAAGGCGCGCCCGACGCGCTCCCCGACACGCGCTGGCGGACGCGCGACATCGTGGTCGCGGCGGTCATCGGCGCGTCGTTCGGGGTCGTCTTCTGGGCCTGGAATCTCGCGTACGCCGCGGCCGACCCGGTCTTCGCGTTCGCCCCGTGGCTGAAGGATCTCATGTACGGCGTCTGGCTCATGCCGGCCGTCCTGGCCGCGCTGATCATCCGCAAGCCCGGGGCGGCGATCTTCGCGGAGATGGTCGCAGCGGGGTTGTCGGCACTGCTCGGGAGCGTGTGGGGACCGGACGTCCTGCTGTCCGGATTCCTCCAGGGCGCAGCCGCGGAGCTGGTGTTCGCGTTCACGCTGTATCGCTCGTATGGCGTGCTCACGCTGGTCCTGGCGGCCGTCGCGAGCGCCCTCGCGGCATTCCTGCACGACTGGGTCATCTACTACCCGGCCGTCGACCAGTCGATCCAGCTCCTGCGGGCGGTCGCGATGGTCGTTTCGGCGGCGGTGGTCGCAGCGGGCGGGTCCATCCTCCTGGCGCGGTCCCTCCGCCGGACCGGCGTCCTGGACGGGTTCCCGGACTGACGATGGCGATGGCGGGGGCGGTGTCGGCGACACCTGGGCGGATCCGGGCGGACGGGCTGGGGTTCTGGTATCGGACCGGGGATCGGCCGGCGTTCCGGGACGTCTCCTTCGACCTCGCCCCGGGTTCGTGCCTGCTGCTCGTCGGGCCGTCGGGGTCGGGGAAGAGCACCCTGGCCCTGGCGATCGCGGGCCTCGTCCCGCGTGACATCCCCGGCGAGGTGACCGGCACGCTGACGGTCCAAGGATCGGCTGGGATCGTGTTCCAGGACCCGGGCTCACAACTGGTCATGGAGCGGGTCGAGGACGAGGTCGCCTTCGGGCTGGAGAACCTGGGCTGGCCGCGCGACGCGATGGTCCAGCGTGTGCCGGAAGTGCTCGTCGACGCCGGGCTGGACGGCCTCGAACGTCGGCGATCGCACCGGCTCTCGGGGGGTCAGCAGCAACGGCTCGCGATGGCCGGAGCACTCGCCGCGCGACCCGGGATCCTCGTGCTGGATGAACCGACGGCGAACCTGGATCTGGACGGGACGACCGCGGTCTTCGACCGGCTCGCGGCCCTCCTCGGCGCCAGGGCCGCGACGTTGGTGTTGGTGGAGCACCGGGTCGAGCTGGCCTGGCCGCTGGCGGACCTGGTCCTCGCATTGGACGGTGACGGCGCGCCGATCGATGTCGGTGCTCCGGCCGAAGTCCTCAGGAGGTCCGGCGACAGGATGGCCGCGGCCGGGATCTGGCTTCCGACGGAGACGGTCGGAGCGATCGGCCGGTCAGCCGGCGCCGGCCGCGACGCCGCCGAGTCACCGATCCTCGTCGCGGAGGGCCTGCGCTTCGGCTACGAGCGCGACGTCCCGGTCATCCGCGACCTGTCGGTCTCGATCGAGCGCGGCGAGCGGATCGCATTGGTCGGTCCGAATGGTGGCGGCAAGTCCACCCTGGGGCGGCTGTTGGTCGGCCTGCTGCGGCCCGATCACGGAACGGTCGACCTCGCGGGCCACGACCCCTCGCGCCTCGCGCCGCGAGACCTCTCACGGCTCGCCGGCTACGTCTTCCAGGACCCAGAGTCCGGATTCCTGGCGAACACGGTCGCGGAGGAAGCCGGGTTGGGACTGACGCCCGAGGAGGCCGAGCGCCTGCCGCAACTCATGGAGCGCCTGGACCTCCCGCTGGATGGATTCGGGTCTCGCAGTCCATACCGGTTGAGTGGCGGCGAGGCCCGTCGACTTTCGCTGGCGGTGGCGCTGAGCCGGGATCCGGCCATCCTCGTGCTGGACGAGCCGACGTTCGGCCAGGATCGCCACGGTTACGACGGCCTCCGGCGCCTCCTTCAGGACCGTTCCGACGCAGGCACGACGCTGGTCGTCGCCACCCACGACCTGCGACTCGTGCGCGACCTCGGTGCGCGCGTCATCGAGATCGACCACGGTTGGCAGATGCTCGGGTGATCACCGGTCGAGACCTCGCGCCATCGCAGCTCGACTCCGTCCTGGGGCGCACCAGCCCGGTCCTGAAGCTGGCGATCTCGATCGGCTGGCTGCTCGGCCTGGCGACGACGGTCGCACTCGGCCCGCCGCTCATCATCGCCGTGACCGTGCTCGTGGCCGGCCTGACGCTCGGGGGGGTCCCGCGCCGGGACCTTGGCCGGGCGTTGGCGCCGCTGTGGCTTGCGGCCATCGGGCTCGCGACCTTCAATACGTTGTTCGGAGCCGCCAACGCCGACCCGACCGCGACCACGATCGCCCAGATCGGGCCGTTCCGGATCACGCAGGCAGCCCTCGCAGCCGGCATCGGACTTGGCTTGCGGGTCGCCGCCATCGGGGCGGTCGGGGCGGTGTTCGCCCTGACGACCGACTCGACGCGCCTCATCGACGCCCTCGCCCAGCAGGGCCGCGTCCCGGAGCGCTTCGCCTACGGGGCGCTGGCCGCCTACGGGGCGGTCCCGAGATTCGGTCAGGACCTGGCGACCCTGCGCCAGGCGCGGCGGATCCGCGGCCTGCGCGGTGGCTGGCACCCGCGGCTGCTTGTCAGCCTGCTCGTCCTGGCGATCCGCCACGGCGACCGGATGGCGATCGCGATGGATGCCCGCGGGTTCGGGTCCGGGCCGCGCAGCCGGTACCGCGAGATCCGGTGGATGCCGCTCGACCTTGCGGTGGCGATCGCGGCTGCGCTGGTGCTTCTCGCGGCGCTTGTCGCAGGCGCTAGGCTGTCGCCTTGACGGCCCATCCGGACGCGAGGAGTGACCTGCCGATGAGCGACGCGAAGACGATCGTCTTCTTCCCCGAAGGCGCCTTCGGGCCGACGAACAACTGCGTGGGGATCGGCCAGGTCCTGCGGGCCCGGGGTCATCGCGTCGTCTTCATCGTCGAGGAATCGTTCGCGGGAACCCTGGAGGCGAAGGGCTTCGAAGAACGGCTGATGCGACTCGGTCCGCCACCCGAGGTACCCGAGGTTCCAGGCCAGTTCTGGATCGACTTCATCCGCGACACGTCACCCGTCTTCCGCAAGCCCACGATCGAGCAGCTGAGCGAGTTCATCGCGCCGACCTGGCAGGCGCTCATCGACGGTTCGAAGTACGTGAACCCGCGGCTGCTCGAGATCATCGATGAGCTCGGGGCGGACGTCGTCGTCGAGGACAACGTCGTGGCGTTCCCGGCCCTGGCCGGGTCGGGCCGGCCGTGGGTCCGGATCGTCTCGTGCAACCCGGCCGAGATGAAGGACGCGGCGATCGCGCCATTCTCGTCCGGCTATCCAGGCGCGGACCGGAGCGCCTGGCCGGGCTTCCTCGAGGAGGTGGAGCGGACCCATCGCGACATGTGGTCCGACTTCGAAGCCTTTGCGCGGGAGCATGGCGATGCGGGGTTGTCATGGCGTCCGCTCGGTCCGGACTTCATCTCGGAGTCGCCGTGGCTCAACCTGTTCCTCTATCCGGCCGAGGCCGACTACCAGCGTGCGGCGCCGCTGGGTCCGACGTGGCATCGTCTGGACTCCTCGGTCCGGGCGGCGGAGACGACCTGGGAGTTGCCGGAACATCTGCGGGCACGCGACGGCGCGCTCCTCTACCTGTCGCTCGGGAGTCTCGGGTCGGCGGACGTCGGGTTGATGCAGCGGCTGGTGGATCTGCTGGCGACCACGGAGCACCGCGTCATCGTGTCGAAGGGTCCGCTGGCCGACGAGATCACCCTCCACGACAACCAGACCGGTGCGGGCTTCCTGCCGCAGCCGGCGGTCCTGCCGCAGGCCGATCTCGTCATCACGCACGGCGGCAACAACACGGTCACCGAGTCGTTCCACCACGGCAAGCCGATGATCGTGCTGCCGCTGTTCTGGGACCAGGTCGACAATGCCCAGCGCGTCGACGAGCTCGGCTTCGGCGTAAGGTTGCCGGCCTACGACTTCCGCGACGAGGAACTGACCGACGC
>JBKJXL010000064.1:0-7566 GCA_046716225.1 Candidatus Limnocylindrales bacterium
CCGAGGGCGTCGCGGAAGAGCGGATCCTGGAGCGCCGGCGTGGACGGCCCACCATCGGCGATCGTGTTGCCGGTGCCGGTGCCATAGGTGTTGAACCCGAACTCGGTCCAGCCGTTGGCCTCACCCGCCACGGTCACGATGTTCGGCTCCGTCTTGAGGGCGTCGAACTGCTCGGAACTCACGTTCCGTGCGTAGTCGATCTCGCCGGCCTTCAGGGCCTGCACGAGCGTGTCGGCGCTGCCGAAGAACTGGATGATGACCGTGTCGGCGGCGCCTCGAGGGCCCCAGTAGTTCGGGTTTCGCTCGAGCCGGGCAAACTCGCCCGTCTTCCACTCGGTCAGCTGGTACGGACCCGATCCCACTTGCGGTGCGTCAAAGGTCGCCTCGCCGATCTCCGTGTAGGTCATCTCTCCCCAGATGTGCTTGGGGAGGATCGGGACGTAGTTCTGGAGGATCCTTGTCGATGGGTCGCTGGACGTCAGGATCATCGTCTGGTCGTCCGGGCATTCGGCCTTGGTGATGCCCGACGAGGCCACCGCCGGGTCGATGTAGCCAAGGCCCACATTCGACTCGGCGGCGATGGCATCGAGGTTGATCTGGTAGGAGAAGCAGGCGTCCGCGGACGTGGCCGGGGTGCCGTCAGACCACTTCATGCCTTCGCGGATGTGAAATGTCCACGACTTGCCGTCCGGAGCGCGCTCCCACGAGTCTGCGAACCCGGGGGCCGGCTCGGCGTCCGGCCCGAAGCCGACCAGCAGATCATAGGTGAGGGTGAACACCTCATAGCCGACGACGAGCGCCGTGCCGTATGGGTTCGCCGAGTCGAGGGGCTGTTCCAGGCCGACTCGCAGCACGACCGGGTCGGCGGCGGCCACCGGCGTGGCCGCGGGGATCATCAGGGCTCCGACGAGGCCGGCCGAAGCCAGGATCCGCGCCGTTCGAGCGATCAGGGGCGATGGCATCGAATCTCCTCTAGGTGGGGCTCGACGTCCTCCTCGAGCCGCAACGCTGCCCCCCGGTGGTCCTCCCAGACCCAAGGTTCCGGGGAGCGTGACACAGGGCACCATCCAGGTGCAAGGCTTCGTTCGGTGTGGACCCCTACACCATCCACTGCTTCGGCGGGTCCTTCTCGAGCAGGATCGGCCGATCGATCCTGAAGGCCTCCAGTTCGCCGGCCGACGGCGTGTCGCCATCGACGGCCAGCTCGGCCGCGACGCGGCCGAGCACGGATGCGTATTTGAACCCGTGGCCAGCGCCAAGGGCGACCACCACGCCGGGATGATCCGGGAGCCGGTCGACGACGAAGTCACGGTCCGGCGTCAGCGCATACAGACAGGTCTTGGTGTAGATCGGCGGACCGAGGGCGTCCGGCAGATGCGACGCCATGAACGACTCGACGCGTTCGAAGGCCGCCTCGTCGCGCTCGAACGTTCGCGTACCAGGGTCTACCGGCAGACCGCCACAGTCCTCCGCCGCCTTTGGTCCGGCCTCGCCATAGGTCGGGAAACCATAGAAACACGGCACGTCCATCCAGATCCAGACCGGGAACCGGTCCGGCGCGAAGGCCGCCGGATCCGGACAGGCGAAGTACGTCACCTGCTCCTTTGTGACGGTCAGCGGCAGCGACCGACCGAAGCTCGCCAACAGGTGGTTCGTCCACGCGTCGGTGGCGAGGATCACGCGCCCCGTCCGATACATCCCGTCGGCGGTCTCGACCTCCAACTCGTTGCCACCTGCATCGCGGATCGCCAGGACCCGGGTCCGGTCCAGCATGGTCGCCCCGTTCGCTCGGGCCAGTCGCTGATGCGCGGCATTGCCGCGATTCGGGTCGGCCAGGCCACCCTCCGCCTGGAACATCCCGGTCACGCCGTCGTCCAACCGCCATTGCGGCCATCGACGGCGGATCTCGGCGGCATCGAGGAGCTCGAACGGGACGCCTTCAGCCGCGAGACTATCCGTGTAGTCCGCCATCGGGATGCCCGGATCCGGCGGCCACAGGTCCAGGCCACCGGTGACGGTCACGATCCGCTCCCCGGACTCAGCCTCGACCACCGCCCACGACTCGTAGGCGCGTCTTGCGAGCCGGACGTAGTCGGGTCGGTGGTACGACAGGCGGATGATCCGGCTGTGGTCGGCCGAGGCGCCGCGAACGTGCCCGAACTCGAACTGCTCGAGGCCCAGGACGCTGGCACCCAGCATGCGGCTGAGCCAGTACGCCGCGCCAGACCCGAGCGCACCGAGCCCGATGACGATCGCATCCCAGTCTCGACGTGTCGTGGGCACCGCTGGATGCTAGCCGGGGCGGGCAGCGGTGCGCCTCCGGGCTCGGTCCGCGCAACGCCCGGCGTACGCACAGACGTATGCTATCGTGTGCGCATGAACGTGCGCACGAACCTGCTCCTGCCCGGAGACCTCGTGAAGGAGGTCGACCATTTCGCCGGTCCGCGTGGACGCAGTCGATATGTCACGGAGGCCCTCGAGGCCAGGTTGAAGCGTGACCGGCAGCGGCTTGCATTCCAGGAGACGTTCGGTGCGCTCACGGCGGCGGACTACCCGTATTGGGCCACGTCGGCTGACGTCGCGACCTGGGTGCGCGAGCGACGCCTCGAGTCCACCGACCCCGACTTGGAGGGCCGCGATGTACCTGATCCTGGATTCGACGTTCGTGATCGACCATCTGCGGGGCGAGCCAAGCGCTCGCGCCCGGTGGGATCGGATGTTCGAAGAGGGTGATCAGCCGGTCGTGACCGAGGTGGTCGTCTGTGAGGTGCGGACCGGCCTTCGCGAGGCGGATGTCGCGATCCTGGATCGGATGATGATCCCGACCGAGTTCGTCCAGGCGGGCCGGGAGACGGCGACGCTGGCCGGCCGATGGCGCGCCGCCAACCGCGAGCTTGGACGCACGCTGGGACTCGCGGATGCGTTGATCGCGGCGGCGGCCTTCCACCTGGGAGGCGGTGTGGTCACGCGAAACGTCCGCGACTTCGAGTTGACGCCAGTCAGGATCGAGACCTACTAGCTGCCCGACACTCGCCGATCGAGTGCTACCCGCTGAAGGCCACAGACCGTCAGCGCGTCCGTGATGCGCCCGTCCAGGGTCATCGCCAACGCCTCCGAGAAGGGCACCCAGCGGATCTCGAGCTGCTCCGTCCCCTCCGGTTCGGCTTCGCCGTGAACGTCGGCCTGTGCGGTGAACAAGACGGCCGCCTCGTCCGAAACGGAGTTGGAGAGGTGCAGCCGTCCGAGTTCGCGCCAGTCGGTGGCGGAGACGCCGGTCTCCTCGCGCAGTTCGCGCATCGCGCCAGCCAGGGCCGACTCGCCGGCGGGCACGCCGCCTTCGGGGATCTCCCACGACATCGCATCGACGGTGTAGCGGTGCTGGCCGACCAGCAGGACCCGGGCGTCCGCATCGAGGACGACGACGCCGACCGCCAGGTTGGCGAAGTGGACCAGGCCGTAGATCCCGGGCGACCCGTCCGGCCGCGTGACCTCGTCGTGCCAGACGGTGATCCAGGCGCTCTCGTAGGCGACACGTCGCGAGCGACGAAGCCAGGGACCGTTGGCGACGGGTTCCGTCGACTCTGCCGGTTCGTTCATGACACGATCGTCGCACGGGCCGGGCTGGGGCGCCCGGCCGTTCACTCGCGACACGTAGACTCCGGGCGATGACCGATCCCGCGACCGATCGCCCGGCCAGTCCCCCTCGCCACGACGTCAGCCTAGATCGCGACGTCCGGATCCCCGCGCGCGACGGCGTGGAACTGTCGGCCAACCTGTGGCGGCCGGAACCGGTCCACTCGGAGCCCCACGAGCGGTTCCCGGTCATCGTCGAGATGATCCCGTACGGCAAGGACAGCTGGCGGCTAGACACGGACATCGGTCGCGGCCGCTGGCTCGCGGCGCGCGGCTATGCCTACTGCCGGGTGGACGTCCGCGGGACGGGCTCGTCGGCGGGCGTCGCCCTCGACGAGTACACCGCCGACGAGACCCGAGACGGATATGACGCCGTGGAGTGGGCCGCCGTGCAGCCGTGGTCGAACGGGGCGGTCGCGATGTGGGGCATCAGCTACGGCGCCTTCACCGCGATCCAGGTCGCCAAGCTACGTCCGCCCCACCTTCGAGCCATCGTGCCGTGCATGGGCACCGACGATCGCTACGTCGACGACGTCCATTACCGCGGCGGCTGCGTGACCGTCAGCGAGCTGTCCCAGTACGCGGTCAGCCAGGTGGCGATGAACGCCATGCCACCGGACGCCACGCTTCGAGGCTCAGGCTGGTTGGACGAGTGGCGCGCCCGGCTCGACGTCACACCGCCGTGGCTGTTCGAGTGGCTGAGGCATCAGACCGATGGTCCGTACTGGCGTCAGGGCTCGCTCGCCCCCGAGTACGACGCGGTCCAGGTCCCCATCTACTCGATCGGAGGCTGGATGGACAGCTACGTGGACCCGGCCTTCCGGATGCAGGAGCTGTGCACGGCCCCCACACGGACCCTGGTCGGCAACTGGGTCCACGGCTGGCCTGGCAGTGCACCGCCAGGTCCGAACCTCGACGACCTCCACGAGCTGGTCCGCTTCCTGGACCACCATCTGCGCGGCATCGAGAACGGCGCCGACACCGAACCCCCGGTGGTCTGGTTCGAGCGGGACTACGCACCGCCAGAGCCGTTCCCGGCGTCGCTGCCGGGGCGCTGGCGAGCGGCCGCGGCGTACCCGCATCCGGCGACCCGGGCTGTCGAGTGGCGCTTCACGGCCGGGGAGCTGCCGCTCGCCGGACGTCTCGCGCCCCTGGCCGAGCCGCTCACCGACGCGGGCATGGATCGGTACGAGCATCGACCCACGACCGGGACGAGGGCGTCGCTATCCTGGGGGGCGGGCGGACCACCGAACGGCCTCGCTCGCGACCTCCGACCGGACGAGGGCGCCGGCCCCACCTACACGACCGCCCCGCTCACACAGGCCGTCGAGATCCTGGGCGTCCCCGAGGTGGTCCTGCACCTGTCGGTCTCGGCGCCGGTGGCGACGGCAGTGGTCCGCCTCACGGATGTCGCCCTGGACGGGACCTCGTACCAGGTGAGTGCCGGCGTGCTCAACCTCACGCATCGCCACTCGTCGGTGGACCCGGAGGCGCTGGTCCCAGGCCAGGTCGAGACGATCCGCGTCCCGCTTCGCACCGCCGGCTACCGGTTCGCGCCAGGGCATCGGATCCGCGTCTCGGTAGCATCGTCGTACTGGCCGGTCCTGTGGCCGTCGCCGTATCCCGCCACCTTCGAGCTGCATCGCGGCCCCGACACGCCATCTCGTCTCATCCTGCCGATCATCCCGCCAGCCGGCGACATCGGCGACCTCGCGGTTCCCGCCTTCAAGACGACGCCCGCGGATCTCCCGTCCATCGGCGGCCCGTACGACGAGGACCCGCCCGTCTGGCGGATCGACGAGGACGTCCTGGCTGGCACGACGACGGTCACGATCCACGGCGGTGGCGGCGAGACGCTGGCGGACGGACGGCACCTGTACGCCGCCGAGACGCTCGTGCTCACCGCCTCGGACCGCGATCCGGCCACGGCCAGCCTTGACGCCGACGTCGTCTACCGCTGGCGCGAGGTCGCGAACCACATCGAGATCCGGGCGTACTCGCGCCAGACCAGCACAGCCACCGACTTCGACCTGTCGGTGGACCTGGAAGTCGACCTCGACGGCGAGCGGTTCTTCGAACGCCGCTGGCATGAGGCGATCCCTCGCCACCTGGTCTAGGCCGCGGCTAGACTAGCCTCCCATGACTCACGCCCGGATCTCGGCCAAGGCGGACCGGTTCACAGAGTCGGTCATACGCGAGATGAACCGGCTCGCGGTGGCCGCCGGCGCCGTCAGCCTGGCCCAGGGCTTCCCGGACTTCCCGTGCCCGCCCGAGCTGAAGGACGCGGCCGCGGCGGCCATCCATGACGACCTGAACCAGTACGCCATCACGTGGGGCGCCAAGCCGCTGCGCGATGCCATCGCCGCGTCCACGGTGCGCCACTTCCCGGCGCGCGAGGCGATCGACCCCGAGACGCAGGTGACGGTCACGTGCGGTGCGACAGAGGCGATGGCCGCCGCGATGCTCGGGCTGCTGGACCCGGGCGACGAGGTCGTGGTCTTCGAGCCGTACTACGAGAACTACGGCCCCGACGCGATCCTCGCCGGCGCGATCCCCCGTTACGTGACGCTGCACGAGCCGGACTGGTCGATCGACACGGTCGAGCTGCGGGCGGCGTTCGGCCCGCGGACCCGCGGGGTCGTGCTCAACTCTCCGCACAACCCGACGGGCAAGGTATTCAGCCGCGAGGAGCTCGCCTTCATCGCCGAGTTGTGCGTCGAGCACGATGTCATCGCATTCACCGACGACATCTACGAGCACCTCGTGTTCGAAGGCGAGCACATCCCGCTCGCGACGATGCCGGGTATGGCCGAACGGACGGTATCCATCCATTCGATGTCCAAGTCGTATTCGGTCACCGGCTGGCGGATCGGCTGGACGATCGCACCGCCGGACCTGAGCGTCGGGATCCGGCGCGTCCACGACTTCCTGACCGTGGGTGCCGCGGCGCCGCTCCAGGCCGCCGCGGTCGTCGCGTTGGGCTTCCCGGACTCGTACTACACGGACCTGGTCGCCGGCTATCGCGAGCGACGGGACGCGATCCTGCCCGTGCTCCGGGCGGCGGGATTCCGGATCCACGAGCCGGCCGGTGCGTACTACGTCATGACCGACATCCGCGACCTCACCGACGAGGACGACGTCACCTACGCGATGCGCCTGATTCGAGATCCTGGAGTCGCCGGTGTCCCCGGCTCGTCGTTCTTCTCGCGGCCCGAGCTTGGCCGGACCAAACTGCGGTTCGCCTTCCCGAAACGACTCGAGACGCTGGCCGCTGCCGCCGAGCGCCTGGCCAGGATCGAGGCGCCGGTCAGCTGACCTCGGCCACCACCGATTCGACGGCCCGTCGCGTGTCAGGGGTGTCGTAGCGCATAAGCAGGTCCGGCTCGATGGGGTGGTCTGTGGTCGAACCGGCGATCCGGGTGTAGAGCACCGGGTAGATCGCGCCTGACCCGTCAGCCTCGAGGGTCGCCGCGATGGCGTTGGCGCCCTCGGCATCGAGGGCATGGGCGAGCGGCTGGACCCCATGGTCGCGGAACCCGCCGGCCGGATCCACGTTGATGATCCGTGCCAGGTACCCGCGCTGGTGGAACAGCTCGGGCGCGTCGGCCAGTTCGCGGACGATGAAGTCGACGACGTTGGCGGGCGCGATCACCGGACGATCCACAGTGTGTCCGAAGTCGCGCGCCGCGATGTTCGCGGCCAGGACCTGCGCGTTGTAGCGAGCCCCGTGGACCGCCCCGGAGTTGGCCGGTACACCATGTCGCTGCAGCCCCTTGGCACCCTGCCCCAGCGTGCCGGCGAAGCGGATCCCCGGGATCGTGGCGCTCTCCCACCAGGGCGTCTGGACCGGCAGCTTGCTCGCCCCGAACGTGGCCACGCCCAGGGCCGGCAGATCGACGAGCGGCGAGACGAAGCCCGTGGCCGAGATGACGT
>JBKJXL010000065.1:0-4508 GCA_046716225.1 Candidatus Limnocylindrales bacterium
CCTACAAGTACGAGTGGGGCGCCGTGGACGAACCGATCCAGCGCCTCCTGGTTCGACGTAGGGACAGCTGAGATGTCCGCCCCGTCCCCGAACGATCCCTGCCTCGAAGAGGTCGCGCGCCCGCCGCTGTCCGCCGGACGACGGATCCGCGTCGTGCAGGTCCTCGCGACCGGCTCGAACGGCGGCGCCCAGGAACACCTGTATTCGTTGCTGACCCGGATGGACCACGACCGGTACGACGTGTCGGTCGCCTCGCTGTCGCCCGGCAGCGCCGTGCGCAAGCTCCAGCGAGCGGGCATCTCGGTCCTCGTGATCGACGAGGTGGACGACGCCATCGCCGTCGGCGCGTTGGCTGCCCACCTGGGCGAGGTCCGGGCCGATGTCGTCCACGCCCACATGTTCCGCGCCGAGACGGTGGCCACCCGCGCGGTGCTCGCACTCGCCGAGATCGGGCATCGCCGGCCGTACCTGGTGAGCACCGTCCACTCGAGTCGAGTCCGGCACCAGTCCGACAAGGACGTCATTCGCGACCTGACGCCCCACATGGACCAGCTGATCGCCGTCTCCGGCGCGATCGAACGAAAGATCCGCGACGAAGGCCGCGACACCGCCCCGGTCCGACTCATCTACAACGGTGTCGACCTGGATCGATATGACCATCAAGAGGCGTGCTGCACGCTGCCCGACGAGTACGGCATGGAGCCCGGGTCGCAGATCGTGGGGGTCGTGGCCCGCCTTGAGCCCGAGAAGGGCCACCCGACCCTGCTGGACGCCTGGCCGAAGATCCTCCGCGCCGTCCCGGACACCTACCTGCTGATCGTCGGTGAAGGGAGCCGGCGCGACGCCCTCGAAGCCCAGGCGCGTGGGCTTCGCATCGCCCATCGGGTCGTATTCACCGGTCGCCGCGACGACGTCCCGGCCGTCACCGCCGCGCTGGATGTGGCCGTCCTGCCGTCCTACCGCGAAGCCCAGGGCCTGACGATCCTGGAAGCGATGGCCCTGTCACGCCCGGTCGTCGCATCGAACGTCGGCGGCATCCCCGAGATGATCGAGGACGGCCGCACCGGGTTGCTCGTCCCGCCGCACGATGCCGACGCCCTGGCCGATGCGATCATCCGCCTGCTCAGGAACCATCCGCTGGCGGACACGCTGGGGCGCGCCGGCCACGACATGGTCCACGACCGCTTCTGCATCGAGCTGATGGTCAGCGCGACGCAATCCATCTACGACGAGGGCGCGCGGACCGTGCGTCCTTCCGAGGTCGCCGCCGCGGGATAGGACCATCGGGACGGTGCCACCATGCACCATCACCGCTAGCATCGCGCGGTGACCCTGACTCGACTCTGGATGTTCCTCGCCGTCGCGCTGCCTGTCCTTGCCGCGATGCTGGCCAGCCTGTCCAGCGTGGACCTCGCCTACCAGCTTCGCGCTGGCCGCGAGATCCTGGAGACGCGGTCGATCCCGACGGTCGACACCTGGACGTTCACGGCCTACGGCCTTCCGTGGCTGGACCAGCAGTGGGGCGCCCAACTGATCCTGGAGTTGGTCCACCGGCTCGGTGGCTGGACCGGGCTCGTCATCTACCGCGCTGCGCTCGTCGGACTCATCTTCGGCTGTCTGCTCGTGATCGGACTATGGCGCGGGCTTGGGGCGAGGCGCGCGTCGTGGCTGACGCTGGCGGCGTTCGTCGTCGCGTCACCGGCCCTCGCCTTGCGGCCGCAACTCCTGGGGATGGCGTGCTTCGCGGTCGTCCTGCTGCTCCTGGCCGATCGCCGAGAACACCCCGGGCGGCTCTGGCTGATCCCGGTCGTCATGGCGATCTGGGCGAATCTGCACGGCAGCTTCTTCCTGGGGCCGCTTGTGGTCGGCCTGGCCTGGCTCCAGGACGTCCATGACAAGGTTGCCCGTCCGCACCAGACCCTGGCGGTCGCGCTCGTCAGCGCGGCCGCCGCCTGCCTGACGCCGTTCGGCCCCATGGTCTGGACGTATGCGTTGGGCCTGTCGACGAACGCGAGTGTCACTGCGCGAATCACCGAGTGGCAGCCGACCACGCTCCGCGACGCGAGCGGCCTCATCTTCTTCGCATCGGTCGCGGCGGTCGTTGTCCTGATCGCTCGAGCCGGGAAGGTCGTCCCGTGGCCGATGCTCCTGTGGCTCGGGATCTTCGTGATCATCGGGGCGTACGCGGCTCGCGGGGCGGCGTGGTGGCCATTGGCCGCTGTGCCCGCCCTGGCCGGCGGCCTCATCAGCGGACCGGTCTCGTCCCGGGAGTCGGCGCGCCTGGATCCGCCCGACACGCGACTCATCCGGCGACTGAACGCGATCGTCGTGGGCGGGATCGCCGTGTGTGTGATCGCGCTGCTGCCGGTCTGGCGACCGGTCGAGACGGGGACCGGCGTGCCGGCCGGAGTCCTGACTGATGCCCCGCCCAGGATCACGGCCGCGCTCGCCGGCTTGACGGAGCCGGGCGACAGGATCTTCAACCCGCAGCCGTGGGGCTCATGGCTGGAGTTCGCGTTGCCCGACACCCTCGTGGCCATCGACTCCAGGATCGAGCTGTTCCCGGCGCAGGTCTGGGACGACTACGCGACGGTCGCGGCCGGCGCCGAGGGCTGGGAGGCGATCCTGGCCGGCTGGGACGCGACGTTCGTGGTCGTCGAAGGCGGGGACCCGGCGTTCGAGGCCAGGCTGGAGGCAGCCGGCTGGCAGGTGGTGCATGCCGATCCGGATGGATCGATCCTCGGGCGCCGACCTTGATCCAGGTGCGACAACTCGTGGATCGACGGCCGTTCAACTCACCGTGGGTCATCGCCCTCGTGTCTCGCTACTGGCTCGCCACGTGGTTCGCGATCGAGTCCGTCCTGGGTGTCGTCCTGGTGGTGGGGGATCCGCGCTATCTGCTGTTCGATGGGCGGCTCTATCTCGATGCGACGCGTGCGTGGCTGGCCGGGGGCGACCCGTGGGACGTCCAGCTGCTGGGGAACTACTTCGCCGCACCTCCGCTGACGCTCCTGCCGTTCGTCCCGTTCGCCGTGCTGCCGCCCGACCTGGGACTCGCGCTCGTCGCCTTCGCCGTCTGCGGCGGCGCCGTCGCGACCGTCCGGCTGCTTCATCTACCCTGGTGGTGGCTGCTCTTCCCGCCGCTGGTCCAATGCGTGCTCTCGGCCAATGTCCAGGCCCTGATCGTGCCCCTCATCCTCGTCCCGGGAGGGGCGCTGGCGATCGTGCTCAAGATCTATGCCGGACTGCCACTCCTCATCCTGGGTCGGTGGCGGTCGCTCGTCGTGGCGGCCGGGATCGTGGCGGTCACGCTGCCGATCCTTCCCTGGGCCAGCTACATCAGCCAGTTCGCGCTCATCTCGCAACGCCTGGCCGAGCAGTCCAGGTTCACGCTCCCCGTCGGACTGCTCCTGCTCCTGTCACCGCTCATCCTGCTCGCCCTGATCGCCGTCGGGCGGATGCGTGCCGCCTGGTTGATCATCCCCGCGATCTGGCCGTCACAGCAGTTCTACTACGGGACCGTCGCGATGCCGACCAGGAGCAAGATCGCGACCGCGTTGATCGCCCTGCCGATCCCCGGCAACGGCCTGCTCGCGCTGGGCGTCCTGGCGCTGGTCACGTATGGTCGTAGCGGAGAAGGCGTCGTCGGCTTCTTCCGGAACGCGTGGCGACGAGAAGACCTGGAGGGGGATGTGCGTGGCTCGTAGACGGACCAGGTCGAGCCGCATCCTGATCGCACTCATCCCGTGCGTGCTGAGTGCGCTCGTCGCCGCAAGGTACCTGGAACCCAGTGTGGACCCGGCGACCGGCCTGCCGTTCTGGCCCGACGCAACCACGTATCTGGCGGCGGGCGAGCGACTGAACGCGGATCGCGACCTGTACAAGGTGGGACCGGGCGATCGTGACGTATTCATCAACACCCAGATCTCGCCGGCCGCTCTCCTGTCGCCGCCGCCGATCGCCGTCATCTGGCGCCCGATCGCGGCGGTGCCGTTCGGGTACGCCCTGTGGGTGGCCGCGGCATGGGCGGCGCTGCTGGGGACGGTCTTCTATCTCGTCTACCGGACCGGCCTCTTCGGGGCGGTGGTGGCGACGGCCTTCGCGATGGCGATCGGCGAACAGCTCGCCGTCGCCAACGTCGCGGCGTTCTTCCCGATGCTGCTCACCCTCTCGTGGCGGTGGCGAGGCACCGTCATGTCCGGCGCGATCATCGGCCTGATGGCCTCGATCAAGCTCTCTCCGGGAGCGCTTGGTGGCTGGATGCTGGGGACGCGTGCGTGGCGCGGCCTGATCGGACTCGGGCTCACGCTCGGTGCGGCGGTCCTGCTCAGCGTGGTCGGCGCGGGTCCGTCGTCCATCCCGGACTACCTGGCCGTGGCGGCCTCCATCGGTCCATCGGACAACAGCCTGTCCGGTTTCACAGGCATTCCCTGGTTGTCCCAGGCGGTGCTCATCGGCGGGACGGTCCTCGCGATCGTCCTCGGCAAGTGGCCGGCCTGGTCGTTCGT
>JBKJXL010000066.1:0-4256 GCA_046716225.1 Candidatus Limnocylindrales bacterium
CGGATAGAGTGCCGAGCGGGCGAGCAGGTGGGACGCGATCTTCGATGTCACCAGCAGCTCGTCCACATCCGCCCGTCGGAAGTGCGGTTCGTGGCGGGGATTGTTGACCTCAGCCACGGTCCTGACCTGTGGCGCCACCGACTCGATCGCCATGATCGTCAGGATCGAGTGCATGTCGGCGCCATCGGACGGGTCGATGGGGAAGACCAGGGCCGCCGCGGCCTCGCTGATGCCGGCCCGCTCCAGGTCGTCCGTGTTGGTGGCGTCGCCGCGGACGAAGTACACGCCGTCACCGGCCGGATTCTTCTCAAGGTCCGCGATGATCACGACCTTCGCGGTGTAGTCGTCGCCGCGCAGTTCGGCGATGAGGTCGCGCGCCGTGGCGTTCCAGCCGCACACGACGATGTGGTCCTTGAACCCGGAAGCACCCAAGCCTTGACCCTCCTTCAAGAGGAAATCGATGACCATCGCGACCAGGGCCCCAGTGATCATCCCCAGCATCGCGACCCCGAACAGGATGAGCAACCAGGAGATCGCTCGGCCGGCGGGCGACGACACGAATGCCGAGTCGCCCTGCCCGAGGACCGTGGCGATGCCCCAGTTGAACGAATCGAAGATGGACTCGAAGGTCCATGGCTTCTCGAACAGCGTGATGAGGATCGCCGACACGAGGACGACGGCGACGATGCCCTCGGCCAGTGACAGGAAGAACCGGCGGTCCAGCTGCCCTCCGATGCGCTTGGCGTGCCAGCTGATCCGCCGGATCAGGGGACTCGAGAACACGGGCAGAGGCAGGCGTGACATCGCGCTGATCGTGCCACAGACGGAGGCCGGGCTTCCGGCCGCGATCGCGGCTCAGGCGGGAGCATCCGGGCGGTTCGCCATCCGGGCGTCCACCACCCGGTCGGCCGAGCGCGACGCCTCTCGATCGCCGGTCACCACGGCGACGAAATCCAAGCTGCTCAACCCGAACGCCGTCACATCGGTCATCGTGCGGACCGTGGCCGTCCTCGGGATTCCGCGCAGCAGGGCGATCTCGCCGCAGTAGCCGCCGGGGCCGATCGTCCGGACGGCGGCGCCGTCGGCCTCGACCTGGATGGTCCCGCTGTCGATGAGGAGGAACCGGTCGCCGACATCGCCCGTGCGCATGAGGGTCTCGCCCGGGCCGAAGGTCAGCGGCACGAGGTTGTCGGCCAGCTCCTCGATGGCGCTCATCGGCAGCGGCGCGAACATCGCGACGCCCCGCAGCAGCTGGCACTGCCGTTCCGGGACCAGCGCGATGTCGTCGGACTTGAGGACGCCGCGGGCGGTGACAGCGACGGCCAGCGGGAGGATGGCCCCCGTGACGATGAGCGCGCCGGCGATCCCGAACGCCGACAGGAGCACCGGGGCAACGATCCCGCCGATCGCGGCCATCGCTGCGACGTTGCCCTCGAACACGCCCAGGACACTGGCCCGAACGTCGTTGGGGACGATCCGCTGGAGGGTGGTGAAGCCGGCCACATCCAACACGGCGTTGGCGAGGCCGACGACGACCATCGCCGCCACCGCGATCCAGGCGAGTGGCACGAGCCCCATCACGGAGATCGGCAGTCCCCAGAGCACCAGGGCGAGGAGGAACACCAGGGCGAGCCGGTGCTGGCCGACGAGCAGGATCGTCCCGACGGATCCGACGATGCCGCCCAGCCCGATCGCTGCGTTCAACAGCCCGACCCCGGGGTCACCCAACCCCAGCAGCTCGATCGAGGCGACGACGATGAGGACCGTGAGTGCGCCGCGGACGAACGGCTGGACCCCGAACACGGCAACGACCAGTAGGACGGTCGGCATCCGTCTGAGTGCGCTGAACCCGGCCAAGACGCCGGGCGAGCCGGTGCGTGCAGCTCGGTCGGGCGCCGTGACGTCGGGACGATCCACAGGGCGGACGCGTCGGTCCGGGCGGATCTGGGTCACGGCGACGGTCGCAAGCGCCATACCGACCGCCCCCGCCACCGCCGCGGCCGGCGTGCCGAACGTGAGGAGGATGCCGGCGAACGCGGGACCCACCAGCAGCCCGATCCCCTCGCCCGTGCTGGAGGCGACGTTCGACGCGACCAACTCGTCCGCCGAGCGGGCGAGGCCCGGGATGATCGCGTTCTGGAGCGGCCGGATGGCGGCCGTGGCGATCGCGTTCACGGCGGCCACGGCCATGATCGCGATGAGGCCGGCGTCCATGGCGAGCGCGACCGCAGCCACGACAGCACTCGCCAGCGCCGTCAGGTAGATCCCGATCAGGACCCGGATCCGCGACTGCCGGTCGCCCAGCGTGGTCGCGAGCGGGACCCCGACCAGCGTCGGGAGCGTCCGCGCCAGGCCCAGGAGCCCGATGCCGAACGCGCCACCGAGGTCGTAGGCATAGACCAGGAGAGCCACGATGAGCGCCCACTGCGCGGCGATCGACAGCGTCCACGCGATCTCCAGTCGACGGAGATCAGGCTTCACGAGCACCCGTCGGATCGCCCCCAATGAGGCACCCAGTTGTCGCCTGATCCCGGTCACGCATGGGACTGTAGCGGTCTGGGCGGCAGCGCGACGCCGCTAGTCGCCGGCGTCCTCCACCGCGATCCTGATCCGTTTGTTGATCCGGCCCTTGGATTCGTAGCCGGTCACGCGGATCCCGCCGACCTCGCGGGTGTTGGCGACGTGCGTCCCGCCGTCCGCCTGGAGGTCCAGGCCGACGATCTCGATCGTGCGGATCTCTTCGATGCCCGGTGGCAGCAGGTTGATCTTCGTCCGGATCAGATCCGGGATCGCAAACGCCTCGTCGCGCGGCAGGACCGCGACACGGACGTCACGCTGGGACGCCAGTTCGGCGTTGACCGTGGCCTCGATCGCCTCGACGAGGTCGCCCGACATGCGCTCGAACTCGAAGTCCATCCGCCCGGACCCACGCTCCATGTTGCCGCCCGTGACGAACGCGCCGTAGTCGCGCCACACGACGCCACACAGCGCGTGCAGCGCGGTGTGGGTCCGCATCAGGGCCAGACGTCTCGCCCACTCCAGCTCCACCTGGAGCACGTCGCCCACCGACGGCGGACCGCCAGGCGAGGGCTCCAACTCGTGAGCGATCTCGGCGCCGAGCTTGCGGGCGGCCCGGACCGTCCACGTCCGTCCGTCAACGGCTCGGAGCAGGATTCCGCGATCCGATGGCTGGCCGCCGCCGCCCGGGTAGAACGTCGTCCGATCGAGGATGACCATCGCGGCGTCGCCCTCGGCGACTTCCACCACCCGCGCCTCGACGTGGCGGGCGTACGCGTCCGTGTAGCAGAGCTGCTCCCCGGACGGGGTCACTTGACGTTCATCACCCCGTTCATGTTGACGTGGATCGAGCAGACGAAGGCGTACGTGCCGGCCTCGAGCGCCGGGATGTCGAAGGTCTTCAGGGCCACCCCCGGGAACGCATCCATGCCGAACTTCAGTTCGCCGGCGCGATCGCTCACATGGATGTCGACGTCGTGGGGGACGCCGGCGTCCTTGTTGTCGAAGTCGAGCTTGAAGGGGACACCGGCCGGCACGTCGACGGACGCCTGTTCGTAGACCGACAGGACGGCGCTGATGAGGATGTTGCCCGACGGCGCTTCGCTCGCTCCCGCCGAGGCGTCGGCGCTGGGCGCCGGCGTCTTGGAGGGCGCCGGAGCATAGGTCCAGGCTGCCGGCTCCGAGGCACAGGCGGACAGCGCCAGGACGGTGGACAGCGCGAGCAGGACGAGGCGCGCGTGACGCATGGGCGGTGGGTCCCTTTCAAGTCGGTCGTGGCGGACCGGATGTGAGACCCCGAATCTACCGCGCCGGCACGGATGGCGCGCGGCGTGCAGTACCTCCGGAGGGGTCCCACCGGTACCATCGGGCCGGTTGTTGGCCCCCAGGTCCGGACCTACTCTCGCTGTCCACCTCCCACACCCGGGAGTTCCAGGCATCGATCTTCAGCAGGGGCCACCATCATGACCAAGGACCTGTTCGCCCGCACCCGTCGCATCGCCCTCACCGTCGGCCCGCTCGTCGCGATCGCGCTGAGCCTGGCAGCCGGCTGGAAGTGGTAGTCGACCAGCACTAGACACGCCACTGCGTCTGGGGGGTAAGCGCCGGGACTAAGACCTCCGCGAACCCGATCGAGACCCGGAGACCTCCCTCCGGGTCTCGCGGTGTGTCCGGGACGTCGCGACGCTGCAGGAACGAGGATCCTGGCCGCCGCTCCTCCTGGCCGCCACGTTCGCCCC
>JBKJXL010000067.1:0-4701 GCA_046716225.1 Candidatus Limnocylindrales bacterium
CATCCGGATCGGTGGCGATGAGATGGACCAGGACATCGTCACGTTCGCCCGCCGCGAGTACAACCTGTTCCTCGGCGAGCGGACGGCTGAGGTCATCAAGATCGCCATCGGCTCGGCCTATCCGGGCGATTGGGACGCCCAGCGGGTCACCCTCCGCGGCCGTGATCTCCTGACCGGCCTGCCGCGCAGCGTGGAGGTCGGCGCCGACCAGATCCGCGAGGCGATCGAACCGTCGGTCGCGCAGATCGTCGATACCGTCAAGGACACCATCGAAGAGACACCGCCGGAGCTGGTCGCCGACATCATGGATCAGGGCATCGTCCTCGCCGGTGGCGGCGCCCTGCTGGCCGGCCTGGACCGGCGCGTGGCCGAGGCCACCCAGATGCCGGTCCACATCGCGGACGACCCGTTGACCTGCGTCGCCCGCGGCACGGGCATCGTCCTGCAGGAGCTTGACGCGATGGATCGCGTGCTCGTCGCCGAGACGTACTCGCGGCCGCCTCGCTGACGGCGCCCCGGACCACCGCTGGATCCAGCTCGACCATGGCCACCACCCCCACCCTCAAGGATCGCGCCGCCCGTCGAAGCGGGATCGCGTTTGTCGTGCTCCTGGTGGTGTCCGTTGCGCTGATGGCGCTTTCCTCGAACCCGTCAGTCCGCGACGCCCAGAACGGCATCGGGTTCGCCTTCCGGCCCATCCAGGGCGCCCTCGACGGCGTTGCCTCGGCGCTGGCGTCGATCGGGACGGCGATCAGCGAGATCGACCGATTGCGCGCCGATAACGAGGCGCTGCGCGCCGAGAACGACCGGCTCGGGGCCGAGAACGACCGGCTCGCCGAGATCCGGCGCGAGAACGAGCTGCTGACCGGCCTCCTCCAGCTACGCGCGGGATTCGAGTTCGAGACCGCCGCCGCCACGGTCATCGCGCGCGAGTCCTCCGAGTTCCGCCGGACGATCACGCTCGACAAGGGAACGGCGGTCGGCATCGCGGTGGGCGATGTGGTCGTGGCCTCCGGTGGCGCGCTGGCCGGGCGTGTCACCGCGGTCGGACCGGAGAGCGCCACGGTCGTCCTGCTGACCGACGGCGAATCGACGGTCATCGGCCAGCTTCCGAGTGCCGCGACGGGCGAGGTCGAGGGCCACCTCGCCGACACCCTGCCGATGACCCAGATCGACGCGAGCGCCGACATCTCCCTGGGCGATGAGGTCGTGACCGCCGGCATCGAGCTTGGCAGCGGCGTCCGCTCGCCGTATCCCAAGGGCCTCGTCATCGGCCAGGTCGTCGACGTCAAGCGCGACGCCAACGATGTCGTCCAGACCGCCTTCCTGCAGCCCGCGGCGGACCTCGAGCGCCTCGAGTACGTCCTTGTGATCCTGGACTACGAAGGCGGCCTGCCACCCATCGAGGAACAGCCCGTGGATTGTCCGACCGACGGCACGCTGCCCGAGGGCGAACAGCCCTGCCTCCAGACCCCCGCCCCTAGGGTCAGCCCGAAGCCCTGAGCCTCGGACCGTCACGCCATCATCGATCCGCTGCCCGGACCCTGATGTCCGGCCGATCGAACGCCACCCCGCGGTCGCGCAGCGAGACGAAGGCGTCGTGACCGATGACGAGGTGATCCAGGAGCTGGATGTCCAGGAGTCGGCCGGCGGCGAGGGCAGTCGCCGTCAGGTGCAGGTCGTCCGGTGAGGGCGTCGGGTCGCCGCTTGGATGGTTATGCACCAGGATGACACCCGATGCATTGAGCCGGACCGCATCTCGATAGAGCTCGCCGACGCGCACCAGCGAGGAGCTGACATTGCCCTGGTAGACGGTGGCGACGCGCAATACGTGGTTCTTCGTGTCGAGGAGCACGACCCGCAGTTCCTCACGCTCCAGCCGGCCCATCTGCAATATCAGCCGATCCGCGATATCCCGGGGACTCCGGACGATCGGACGCGCGGCCGGCCAGTCGGCCAGCATCCGCCGGCCGAGTTCGAACGCAGCGATGAGCTGGGCCGCCTTGGCGTCGCCGATCCCGGGGAGGACCTTCAACTCCAGCTCCGTGGCCCGCGCCAGTCCGGAGAGGCCCTCGTACCGGACGATGGCGTCGTCAGCGAGGTCCACGGCGGACCGGCCGCGTGTCCCGGACGACCAGACCAGGGCGATCAGCTCCGCCGACGTCAGACCGGCCGCACCGCGGAGCTCCAGGCGTTCGCGTGGCCGCTCCGTGATGGGGAGCTCACGGATCGCTCGGCCAGGGACCATCGTGTGCACGTCCGCCACGCGGAACTCCGTTCAGGCTGGGCGGCGGACGGGTCAGGCGTCCCCCGGGCCCGAACGACGGAAGCCCGCCGATTCCCCCCGCCATCCGGACCCTGAGGACACGACGAAGCCTACCGGGCGGGCCTCATCGGAGGCTCACCGGGCCATCGACCCGGACTCATCAGACGCCCGGGACACCGGCCCGCGTCGCGGCCTCCGCAAGGATCAGCAGGATGCCGTTGAACCCCGCATGGAGTCCGAACGGGACCCAGATGGAGCCCGCCGGCGCCGAGACGACACCGAGGCCGGGCACGTTGATCGTGAAACCGCGAACGAACAGGTATCCCAACGCGAGCGCGACCGGGACGCGGGTCGCGAACCCGATGAGCGCGAGTTGGAACGCCTCACCGGCCGTGCTGCCGGAGATCGTCAGGACATGGACGACGGCGAAGAACAGGGCTCCCCGGACGATCCCTCGCCGGGCGCCGATGCCGCGTACCCAAGCGGTGGTGGCGAACCCTCGGAACAGGATCTCCTCGCCGAGCGGCGCCAGGATCGCACCCGCCACGAGATTGAGGATGAACCCGGACGTCTCACCTGCCGGCGGCAGCGGACTCTCGGGCGTGACCGTGAACAGGGATCCGAGGATCGCCGCCACGGGGATCGTCACCGCGATGACCGGGATCGCCCAGAGTGCGCCCTTCGCCGCCTCGGAGAACGCCGCGCGATCCGGGCGCCGGATGCCCATCTCCGACCAACCGAGCGCGCCGGTGTCGATCACCAGCAACCGGAGGAGCAACAGGTAGACGACCATCTGGAGGAGGACCGCGACGAGGCGCCCGAACGGCCCGTCGACCGGGATCCCGAGGAGCTGCAGCGGGATGACCGCGACGAGGAGCGCCAGGATGGAGATCGGCACCGCAGCCACGAATACCAGGAACGGCGTCGGTCCTCTGTACCCGAGCACGCCCTGGGCCCGTCGATCCAGCCCCTGCGAACCCGCCGCCGATACCAGTCCCACCGTCAGCAACACGAGACCAACGCCGAGGATGATGGTCGAGGCCAGCGTGCCGCCGGACAGCACCCCGATGAAGATCGCACCCAGACCGGCGAGCGTCGCCAGCCAGCCGACGACGAAGAGCCCGGGGGCCGCTCGACCCTCGATGGTGAACGTAGAGGCGCCGGGTCTGGCCGGCTGTGATGCCGGCTCAGCCGGTGCGAGCTGGTCCGCGGGCACGAGGGGTTCGAGGCTGCCCTCCGGACCACCGTCCGGATCGGGCGGGGTCGTGGATCCCGGCGAGGTCAACGCTCGGGCAGCGCATCCTGCGCGGGCTGGGACCGAGCCGACGCTGCGGACTGGTTTGACCGCGGGCGGCCAGACCGGGACGAGGCGGCCGCAGGGATGGCCGTCGGTGGGGCCGGCGTGGCCACGCGACTCGTTGCGTCACGGCCACCGCTGATGGATCCGATGGCTGCAACCGGGATCTCGCGTCGCTCGAAGTCCTTGCCGCACCAGGCGCACAGCGACCAGTCCAGGCCGACGAGGCGGCTGCAGTTCGGGCAGACGCGGTTCAGGCGTGTCCGGCAGCTGGGGCAGATGATCCACTCGTCGTCGATCCGACGCTCGCAGGTGGGACAGTGGTGGATCGCCTCGACCTCGGCGAGCAGGGCCTCCTCGGCCAGGTTCCGTTCCCAGACCTCACCGATCTTCTCGTGCGGGCGGACGATCTTGTAGATCCACACCGCGAAGATGAAGAAGGCCGGGGTGAACAGGATGATCCCGGCCGCCGCGAGGTACGGCAGGATGGCGTTGTCCGAGCGCTGCTGCATGTCCCGGAACGCCCAGTACGCCGTCGCCAGCCACAGGATGACGAGGTAGACCCCGATCATCCGGATGCCGAACTGGACGATGGGGCTGTCGAAGATCTCGCCTAGGGCATCGCCGATCGGCGCGAGGATCTGGTCCATACCGCTGGTGGAAAGCCTCCGCTACGATATCCGGCGCAGTGTAGCAGGGGTCGTTGAGGCCCTTGGGCTGCGTCTGACCGCGGTCAGACGGTCGGTTCGGACGTCGCGTGACGCGCTTCGATGAGGTCCACGATGCCGGCGATCCCCAACATCAGGCCGCCGACCATGATCGACATGACCCCTGGTCCCGCGCCCAGCGGACCGAACTGGTAGGGCCAGGCCAGCCCGATCAGGAGCCCACCGAGTACGAGACCCGCCGCACACGTCCTGATCCACGTCGGGATGGGGTTGGCCACGATGGCCAGCCCAACGACGGCGGTGAGGGCCAGGGCCACGAGCAGGTGGCTGGGATTGGCCATCCCCCACGTGTCGAAGTACGAGCCCGCTCCTTCGGCCCCGATGTCGGTCCGGGACCACGGCAGGAGGAAGCCGAGGATGGCAACGGCGGACCCGATGATCATCAGCCAGCCGGCGGTCGCCTCGAGCCA
>JBKJXL010000068.1:0-7511 GCA_046716225.1 Candidatus Limnocylindrales bacterium
AGATCCGGCGTGCCGATCGGCTGGACCGTCAGCGCCTCCCCTTCCGGGATGACCAATCCCTGCTCATCACCGGTGCGGGATGTCACGGCCGCAGCGAGCAGGAACAGGATCAGGCCGAGATGGGTCAGCAGGGTCGCCATCTTCGTGTACTGGTGGCGATCGCCGTACAGGAAGCGCCGGCCGTCGTCGTCGCTGGCCTCGCGAACGCGGAACCGGTGGCGGCGCAGGACGGACCTGACGTCCGCCTCGGCCACGCCGGTCATGGCCGCGCGGTCCGGCAGCACCGGATCGTAGAACGGCTCCGGTTGGGCGACCCGGACCTCGGCGACCCCCCGCCAGAGCCGCGGCGTCCGGTCCAATGTGCAGACGACGATCGAGATGACCAGCAGCACCAGGGCCGAGCTGAACCAAACGGAGCGAAACATCTGGAAAACGCTGAGACGCTCCAGCGCCCCCACGACACCGGGGCCGAGCAGGGCGTCGTAGCGCAGGTGGATCTGGTCCATCCCGAGGGTGTAGTCCGACGCCGACCGGAAGGCGAAGTCGGGCAGCTGCTTGATCGTCATCCCGACGATCGCCAGCAGGACCAGCACGATGATCTGGGCGACCGCGAAGTCGACCGACGTCAGCAGTCGCCAGAGGCCCTGCCCCACTCGGGCGAACGGGTTCGGGCGGACCTGTCGGGACGAGGCGGCCGAGAGCGAGAGTGGCGTGACGATAGCCGGGGCCCTCAGACGGCGGCTGGCGCGGGAACGACCCGGCGAGCCGCGTCCAGGGCAGCCGAGAAGTCCGCCTGCAGATCCTCCAGGTCTTCCAACCCTACCGAGACGCGCAACAGGCCCGGCGTGATCCCGGCTTCCTGCAGCGCCGCATCCGAGGCCAGCCGATGCGACGTGGACGGCGGATGGACCACCATCGTGTGAACGCCGCCCAATGACGCCGTCAACTCCGGCAGCGACATCGAATCGATGACGGCCCTGCCGGCATCCCGACCGCCGACGACATCGAGCGCGAGCATCCCACCGAACGCTCCGGGTCTGAACTGGCGGACCGCGACGTCATGCTGGGCGTGGCTGGCGAGGCCCGGATAGTGGACCGCGCGCACGCCGGGCTGCATCTCCAGCCAGCTCGCGAGCGCGGCGGCCGTTCGTGCGTGTCGCTCGGCCCGGACGCCGAGCGTGAGGATCCCGCGCAGGACCAGGAATGCATCGAGCGGGCCGAGCGTGGCGCCGGTCTCCACCTGGACGCGATCCACGCCCGCGACCAGCTCGGCGGACCCGGCGACCACCCCCGCGATGACATCGCTGTGGCCACCCAGGAACTTGGTCCCGGACTCGACGACGAGGTCCGCCCCGAAGTCCAGCGGCCGGCAGACGTACGGGCTGGCGAACGTGTTGTCCACCAGGTACCTGGCGCCGTGTCGGTGGGCGAGCTCAGCAAGCCGGGCATGGTCGGCCACCACGGTCGTCGGATTGGCGATGGTCTCGGCATAGAGGACCGCGGCCCGGCGTTCGGTCAGCGCGGCTTCCACGGCACGAAGGTCCGTGACATCGACGAAGTCGACCTGGACGCCGAACCCGGCGATCGTGCCGGTCAGCAGCGTTCGCGTGGACCCGTACAGATCGCGCGAGGCGACGATGCGGTCACCCGCTCTGACCTGCGAGGCGATCGCCGCATGGATGGCGCCCATGCCGGACGCGAGGGCCGTGCCCTGCTCGCCGCCTGCGAGCTCGGCGTAGGCCGCACCCAGTGCCGCAGTGGTCGGATTGCTGATCCGGCTGTAGGCGTACCCGGTCCGGGCGTCGGTCAGGACCTCGGCCAGCGCATCCGCATCCGACGTGGTGAACGTGGCGGTCTGGCAGATCGGGACGCTGGTCGGCACCTGGTCCAGCCGGGGTGCACGCGAGGCTGCCGCGATGGCGCGAGTGGAGAAGCCCCGAGGCGTCCTCGCCGACGCGCCGGCCGTGTCGTCAGTCACACGCGGGATGCTACACCGGACTCGATCAGGACCCTCGGCACGGAGACGCCGGTCACACGGTTCTTGCCGGCCCGTTTGGAGGCGTACATCGCGCCGTCGGCGCTGATCATCAGCTCATCCGCCGTCCGCCCATCGTCTGGGAAGCTGACGACGCCGACCGACAGCGACGGTTGCGGCCCACTCGGAGGCAGTTCAACCGCCATGTCCTGGACGCCGAGCCGGATCTTCTCGGCCAGCACGAATGCACCCGTGGGATCCGTCTCGGGCAACAGCACGACGAACTCGTCGCCGCCGTAGCGGGCGGCCGTATCGATCCGACGAACGCCCGCCGACACGACGTCGCCGACGCCGCGCAGGACGCGGTCGCCATAAAAGTGCCCGAGTCGGTCGTTGACCGCCTTGAGCTCGTCCAGATCCATCATCAGGAGGCAGAAGCCTCGGCCGGAGCGGGCGCAGCGCGCGATCTCGCGCTCGATGGCGGCGAAGAAGAAGCTCCGATTGAACAGGCCGGTCAGTGGGTCGATCGCCGAGAGGCGGATCGCGGCGTCGCGGGCGCGGCGCTGTTCGCGGGCGATGACCGTCGCGACATACGCCAGCAGGACGAGCGCGGTCAGGTTCACGATGACGACCGCGACCGCGGTCTCGAACGGGGTCTCCGGGGGCGATCCGACCGCGACGGCCAGGAGATATCCGACCGCTGCGATGAGGAGCAGGCCGACGGTGATGGCCTGCGGGACGACCAGCGCCGCGCCCGCCACGACGAGCGGGAATGTGAAGAAGAACGGGCTCTCCACCCCATCCGTGAGGGCGACGAGCATCGCCGCGCCGGTCAACGCGACGGACCCTTCCACGACGAACTTGGCCGACCCGAGGGCGTTCGATGGCAGGACGTCGTTGACCAGGATGAGGAACGCCCCGGCGAGCGCGAGGAGGATCAGGATCGCCTGTTGCGTCTCCGGCCACAGGCCCGTGCCAAGGACGAGGGCGGCCGTGACCAGGATGAACACCCAGCTGACCACGCGGACCACCCGGTCATAGGCATGCGCCGAGGCGCCATCGAACAGCGGGTCGTCCAGCGTGCCGGTCACGGCGGCCGCGGCCAGGCGATCCTGGAGGCCCGGCCCCGAGTCGGGGCGGGCGCCCCCCGGCCCTGGGTCGCGCAGCAACGGGACCAGGATGATGCCCAGCACGACGAGGTTGCCGATGAGCGCGACGATGACCAGGGCGATGGCGCCTTCCATCCGGCCATCTTATCCGCTGAACGGGGCCGGTCCGGATGGGACCAGAGCGCTCCGGTGCGGTCTCGCACCGTTGTTGTCGCACGCCGTCCCGGCGCGGCGATGAGCGCGCCTAGCGCGTCCCGTACTGGTACGTCTGCTTGACGAGCCGCAGGTACACGAACGTCTCCGTCTCGCGGACCCCCGCGATGGAGCGCAACCGCTCCGCCAGGAAGCGCAGGAGCGCCTCATTGTCCTCGCAGACGGTCTCGATGAGCAGGTCGTAGGTGCCGGCGGTGATCACGACGTAGTCCACCTCGGGCATCTCGGCGAGCGCCTCGGCGACCTCGATCAGCTTGTCGCTCTCACAGCGGATGCCGATCATCGCCATCTGGTGGAAGCCCAGCTTGAGCGGGTCGGTCACGCCGACCACCTGGAGGATGCCTCGCTCGATCAGGCGGTTGGTGCGAGCTCGGACCGCGGCCTCCGACACGCCCAGCTCGTTGGCGATCTGCGTGTAGGGTCGACGGCCATCCGCCTGGAGATGCTCGATGATCCGCTTGTCGAGATCGGACACGTCATCGGTGGCGCGGGTCGTGGCCGAGCGGGCGCGCGGGCGCGCGGAGCGGTCGCCGGCGCTCATGGTGCGGCACTCGGCTTCGGGCTGGGTTTGCCCGACGGCTTGGCCGATGCCGTCGCGGGGATCCGAAGGACGGTGGTCGTCCGGACCGACAGTGGACCGACGTACGTATCGAGGATCGCGAGGAAGTCGTTCATCGCCCGGACCTGCGCCGGCGTCAACCCCGGTGTGGGCACGGTCTTCGGGCCCCACTCGATCAGGATATTGATGCCGGCGATAGCGACCGGGGACTCGCCCTGGGCCGGAGGTTCGCCGGGCGTCCACGGTCGCGCCTCGGCCAGGCTCGCCGCGGATCGGTACTCGCTGATGATCATGGGCCATTCGAAGAACGTGGCGTTGATCTTCTTGACGGGATCCGAACCGGATGCGGCGTTGTTCGCCGTGATCGGCAGCTTGGCCCGGGCGATCGCGGTGAACACGGCGTCCGCGGAGGCGGGATCGGTCATGTGCGGGTTCGGTGTGATGCGCGGCGTCGGTGTCGGCGTGGCCGGGACGACCGAGGGCGGCGCCGAGCCGCAGGCCACCACGAACAGCCCCAGGACCATGAGGCCGGCGGCGCGGGATCGCGACCCGCGACGATGCCCCCGGGCCGCGAACGGATTCGAGGTTCGCATGGCGGCCGTCAGGCTAGCACGGGTCTTCGCGCGGGTCGTCCCGTACGAACGTACCAACCACGCACGACTCAGCGCGTCGCGAGCTCCTGGAGCACCGGTGCGAATGCCGCGATGCTGTCGCGCGTGATGGGATCCATGACGAGCTGGACGTGGCCGATCCCCTCGTGGGCATAGGCCCTGAGGACCTGGGCCATCTCGGCGGCGGTGCCCTCCAGGGCCGGTGCCGTGCGTTTTGCGTCGTCGCCCTGCAGGCGCCCTGTGCCACCGGGCATCCGGACATGGACCGCGACCGTCCGTTCCACGTCGCCCGGATCGCGCCCGGCGCGGACGCACGCGGCATCCACGAGGTCGCGCAGCGGGGCGACGCCGGTGGGGTCGTTGTCCGTATCGGCGAACCAGACGTTCCACGAATCGGCATGCGCCATGGTGATGTCCAGCATCCGCGGGCCCTTCGAGCCGATCATCAACGGCGGACCCTTTGGGCGCGGACCGCGCGGGAGCAGTTCGCAATCGCGAACCTGGTAGAACCGGCCATCGAAGTCGATCGCGCCCTCGTGCAGGAGCGTCCGGATGATGGTGAACGCCTCCTCGAACCGATCGATCCGGTGGTCGTACGGGAAGCCGTAGGCCTCGAATTCGGTCCGGTTCCAGCCGGCCCCGAGACCCAGGACGAACCGGCCGCCGCTGATCTCGTCGATCGTCGCCGCCTGCTTGGCGAGGAGTGCCGGGTTGTGGAAGTTGGTGCAGGCGACGAGGGGACCCAGCTCCACCCGCGATGTGACCGCGGACAGGCCGGCCAGCATGGTCCATGCCTCCCACGGTCCGCGGGCCGGCCGATCAGCGAACCGATAGAGCAGGTGCTCGCCAAGCCAGATCGAGTCGTAGCCGAGGTCTTCGATCGCGCGGGCCAGGTCGAGGATCTCCGGCCAGCGGACTTCGCGCTCGACTTCGGGCAGCTGGACGCCGATCTTGAGCGGTCGGGTCGGATCGGCGGTGGATCTCGTCATCGACATCTCGCAAGGCTAGCGCGTGCCGCGTCGGCGATGGCGGCGGGCGGCGCGTTACTCCAGGGCGCACTTTGAGGGCGGACGAGCGTGGAGTTGCCCCGGAACTGCCCGTTCCCGCAGTCTGGTCAAAGGTCCAAGAGGGATCTGTCTGAGAAACGCGCCTACCAGGCGCATCGCCGACCCTATGCTCTGCCGTTCGTCGGGAGGACATCGCATTGGATCTCGCACTGTTCGCCCGGGGCATCATCCTCGGCTTCACGATCGCGGCCGCGGTCGGGCCGATCAGCCTACTCGTCATCCGCCGCACGCTTGCGGAAGGGCGGGTCGTCGGCCTTGCTTCCGGGATGGGGGTCGCGACCGCCGATGGGACATACGGCGCGATCGCGGCGTTCGGGCTGGGCGCCATCACGGACCTGCTGGTGGGCGGGCAGCGGATCCTCGGTCTGGTCGGCGGCCTGTTCCTCCTGTGGCTGGCGTGGCAGACCGCCCGCGCCGAACCGACCGAGCCGGCCACGATGCCGACCCGGCGCGCTGGCCTGGCCGGCGCTTACCTCTCGACGATGGGTCTGACCCTGACCAACCCGATGACGATCCTGTCGTTCGCTGCCTTGTTCGCGGGGCTGGGGATCGCGCCCGGTGATGTCGCGGGAGCGTCGTCAGTGGCAGTCGGCGTGTTCCTCGGCTCGGCGGCCTGGTGGGTCGTGCTGACGGTCCTCGTCGGCGCCCTGCGCTCGAGGGTGACGACGACCTGGCTCGGGCGGATCAACGTAGCATCGGGCGTGGTGATCGGCCTGTTTGCGCTCGTCGCCATCGGGTCGGCGATCCGCGGCTGATCGGAGGCTCCGGTGCGCGCGCCGTCGAGCATCAGCCCTTGTCCAGCTCCTGGAACAGCGTGAGCTGGAGGCCAGCCGGACCGCTCAGCCGGGCATTGAGTGAATCCCACGGCGTCCGGGTCGCCTCGGCGATGACGGTCGCCCCGGCTGCCTCGAGTCTCCGGGTCATCGAGACGGAGTCGTCCACCTGCAGCGCCACCCGCATGTGCCCCGCCACGCGTCGACCGACCTCCACGCGATCGATGAACTCGGCCTGGTTCGGGTCGGCGATCTCGAGGGTGGCTACGCCGGCCTCCAGGATCGTCACCCGCCCATCGGGCGATTCGTACGCCTCGCGCATGGGCATGCCCAGCACATCACGATAGAAGCGAACGGCCTCGTCGTAGTCGGTCGCGGTAACGACCAGGCGCAGTTCGTGGACGGATCCGGGCTCGGGCATGCGGGCGGCTCCAGGCAGGCGCTATTGCGTCAGGTCGGTAGCCTACCCGTGGGCGACCCGCAGCTCGACTTGGCGATCGGGTGGTCGGGGAGGCGGGATTCGAACCCGCGATCTCATGCTCCCAAAGCATGTGCGTTGCCAGGCTACGCTACTCCCCGCCTGATTCGTGCTCAGGAACCACACATGCTTCCTGAACCCGGCTGTCACGGTTGGCCTACAGCGCTCTAATCGCGGACCTGGATCTCCATCGGGACATCCCGGAGACGATCGGACCAGTGGCAGACCGAGCCCCAGCCGGATCCGATGATACGGCTTCGTCGGAGTTGATCGCCTGCGGACGTCGCGGCACCGGGATTTGACGGCCCAGCGGATGAGCCCAGCCGCTCTCGACACCTAATCCCCGTCGGTTAGCGGGTGGGCGAGCCTGGGCGAGACATGCCTCGGCATCAAGAGTCGAGTTCGGACTGGGCAAGAAGGGCTGCTTCAACTCCAGAGCATTGTCCAGCGGGTCGTGTGCGAAAGCCTCGGCCCCGGCCATACAATCACGGCCCTTATCTTGCGCCCGCCGCTCCTCTGACCCTGCGTCCTCGGACGAGGACCGCCGCCGGCCTATCGAGGATAGACAGGTCCGTTCGCGGGTCACGGTCGAAGGTCACGACATCAGCCGCCGCCCCTTCGTCTAGGCTCGGCCTGCGGAGGAAAGCTCGGGCGTCGGTCGTGGCAGTGCGAAGCGCCTCTACCGGGTTGAGCCCGTATCGAGCGAGTCGGCGAACGTCTTCGGCG
>JBKJXL010000069.1:0-2628 GCA_046716225.1 Candidatus Limnocylindrales bacterium
ACTGCCACGGCGAGCCGTACCCCCCTGGATGGATACAGCACCAGCGGACGAAGGACGTGGCCGCTTCGGCGCCTCAGACGACGATGGGCGCAGGTCCGGGCCAACCGACCGTTGAGCTGCGCATCGCTCGTCGATCCGATCAGAGCAGGAGAGTCGTCTGCCAGAGGACGAGCGCGCGGGGTGCGGACGCGACCCCTGATCCCATGCTCCTGGATATCGCCCGATTCGGGGCCTGGGCTTGCCGCCCGCTGCCGTGCCGCGATGTCGTCAGAGCCGCTCACAGCCCGAGATTTCGACACTCGAAGGCGGCCGAGCCGCCCTGATCCGGCTCCTACCCAGGCTGTGAGCCCGGATGGAGACCGTTTCTGGACCACGAGTCGTTCCAGTGCTGGCTCAGAGCCCGGATGGTGACCCCGCGGAGATCGAACCTGCACCTTTCTCGGGCTCTGAGCAGACATCGCGGCTGCCGCCAGGGGCGGGGCGGGGCGAGTGGCCTGGGGGAAGCGGAGAGGGCCGACCCGTCGGGCCGACCCTCTTGCGTCGAGACGTGGGAACGCGGATGGCTCAGTTGCCGCCCGGGGTGACCTCCACCGTGCCCTTCTGGAAGTCCGAGCCGGTCGTGTCCAGATCGGACATGGTGGCAAGGGCCTCGGTCACGATGGACGTGTCATAGGCATCGAGGCCTGGGTCGGCCTTGATGATGCCGGCGTCCTTGGCGACCTTGACGGTCTGCTCCCAGAGCAGTGGATCGATATTGCCGGCACCCAGCGGGGACGGCCACACGAGCGCGTTGACCTCGTTCATCTGCCACGCCTGGTGCCCGGCACCAAGCTGGCTGCCGGCGTTGAGCGAGTAGGTGACGCAGTCGGCGGGCTGGTCGCGGCAGTAGATCCAGCCCTTGAGGGCGGCCCGGACGAAACGGACCGCGACGTCGCGGTTCGCAGGGTCGGCCAGCCATGCCGCGCGCGCGAAGATCGCGTCCTGCAGCATCGCCGTGCGGAAGTCGTTGTAATTGATGACGTTCAGGTCGGACGGCTGGTACAGCGCGCCGGTCTCGGGGTTGGTCGCTTCGAGGACCTGGGCGTACTCGTTGTAGATCATCGCCTCGGCGACGTCGATCTCCTTCGACAGGAGCAGGGTCATGTCGAACGGCTGGATGAACTTCTGGTACTGGGTGGCCGGATCGCCGCCGCCCTCGAGACCCGGGGTCAGGCCGCAGTTGGTCGCGGCCGCGGTGACTTCGAACTCATTGCCGAAGTCCCAGACGCCGATCTTCTTGCCGGCGAACTGGCACGGATCGGTGATGTTGGTCGCGACCCACGACACGGACAGGGTGCCTGAGCGCTGGAAGATCTGGGCGATGTCGACGAGGTCGGAGCCCTGCTCGCGAGCCTCGAGGACCTTGGGGACCCACGAGATCGTGAACTCGGGGCCGTTGGCCTGGGAGCCGACCGCCTGCGGGATGACCGTCGGTCCGCCCGGCAGGATGTTGACCGTGAGATTCTCTGCGGCGAAGTAGCCCTGCTCGGCAGCCGCGAAGTACCCGGCGAACTGCGCCTGCGGCGCCCACTGGAGTTGCAGGCTGACGGTCGCCGCCTCGGCGGCCGGAGCCTCGGATGCCCCGGTGGAGGGCGCCTCGGACGGGGCCGTGGACGGCGCCACCGACGGGGCCGTGCTGGCCGCCGGCGAACAGGCGCTGAAGGCGAGGGCTGCGCCCGCCGCCAACACGAAGATGGATCTGACCTTCATCTGATCTCCTCAGTCGTACCCGCTCAGCGGGATCTCCTCCTTCGGACAGCCTCCACCATCCGGACCGCCGAACGATACAACCGTTCGGTGGCTCACGACACCTCGCTTCGCATCGAGGAGTGCCACGGGATGACCAGACGTTCGATGGCGGCGACGATCAGATAGAACACGATGCCCGCGATGGCCGCGACGAGGATCGCGGCCCAGGTGATATCGAACTTCAGCGAGCTGGCACTCTGGACGATGATCCGCCCGAGCACGAGCGAAGCGCCGCCGAAGTACTCGCCCACGATCGCCCCGATGAGGGCGAGCGTCGTGGCCAGCTTGAGCGCCGTGAAGAAGTACGGCAGCGCATTAGGGATGCGGACCTTGCGCAGGATCTCGGTGTCCGATGCCGCGTACGAGCGCATCAGTTCGAGCGCGCTCGGCTCCACCTGGGTCAGGCCGCGGGTCACGTTGGCCATGACCGGGAAGAACACGAGGACCGCGGCCATCATCATCTTCGAAAGCGGACTCAGGACGCCGAACCAGTTGTTCATGAGTGGCGCGAACGCGATGATCGGGATGGCGCCGGCCGCGATGGCCAGCGGCAACAGGGCGTCGCGCGCCGACAGCCAGCGAGCCGAGGCGAACGCGACCAACACCCCGGCGACGGTCCCGATGATGAAACCGCCGACCGCCTCGAACAGGGTCGCCTGAGCGGACGGCCAGATCCCGAACCCTTGGCTCCAGTTCTCCTGGAGCGCGCCAAGGACCTTCGATGGCCGCGGCAGGATGAAGGCCTGGATCCCGAGCCAGCTGATGGCGAATTCCCAGGTCACGATAACGACAACGAACACGGAGAGGGGCGCGAGGATGTCCCCCGCCGCACGCCGGGCT
>JBKJXL010000070.1:0-3329 GCA_046716225.1 Candidatus Limnocylindrales bacterium
AGCCAGGAGTCGGTCGTGAGGCTACCCCGCCGCGGATCCGCCATCACCGGGCGGCATTCTGAGCCGCTACGGATAGGTCGCGAGCACGTCCAGGAACATCTCCCAGAAGCGCGACGAATCCACGGCAACCGCAACCTCGGCGTTCGGAACCGAGCCTTCTCCCCTGGACGACGATGTGGCGAACGAGCGCAGATCCGGGCCGAGGCGGCGACCGTCGCACAGGGTCATGCCGGCGGTGTGCGTCCCGGTCAGCTCCACCGCGACGTGCATCGGCTCAAAGACGAGGATGTCCGGATCGACCAGGGCCGCCACCGCGACCGGGTCGTGCATTGCCCCGCCGGGCAGACCGGTGAAGACGGCTTCGGCGGCGCTGTAGTGATCGAGCATGTCGGCGACGTGCGTCGTGGACCGCCGGCCCATGCCCCGGATCCGGGCGCGCCGGTCCGCCGTGGCGAGGACCTGGCGCGTCACGTTGAGGCCGATCATCCTGATCGGGATGCCGCTCGTGAACACGACGTGCGCGGCCTCGGGGTCGCACCAGATGTTGAACTCCGCGGCCGGCGTCACGTTGCCGAACGTCAGCGAGCCGCCCATCATCGTGATCCGGCGGATCCGGGCCGGCAGGGTCGGGTCCTTGATAAGGGCCGTGGCGATGTTCGTGAGCGGTCCGACCGGCACGAGGTGCAGATCCGGGACGGCGTGGGAGCGCTCGATGATGAGGTCGACCGCATGCAGGTCGAGGATCGGCACGGTCGGTGTCGGGATCGTCGGACCATCGAGGCCGCTCTGCCCGTGGACGTCCGGTGCGTAGTGCGGTTCTCGGACGAGCGGGCGGGGCGTGCCGGCGGCGATCGGGATGTGGGTCAACTCGGCGAACTCGACCGTCTTGCGGGCGTTCGTGGTCGTGTCGGCGAGCGAGGCATTGCCGTAGACGGTCGTGATGGCGCGCAGGTCCAGGGTCCTGCCGGCGAGGAGGATCGCCATGACATCGTCGTGGCCGGGATCGCAGTCGAGGATCGCCGCGATCGTCACGACGCGGCACCCACCAGGTCGGCGGGCTCGCCGGGTCCGTCCTGTTCCATGACGCTCTCCATCACCAACAGCGGATCTTCCGATAGCTCGTCCGATAGCTCGTCCGCCAGCTCGTCGGGGTCGTCAAAGAGGCCCAACTGGTCCCCAGCCAGCGTGCGCTGCAAGGCAAGGAACGACCGTCGGTGGAACGGCGTCAGACCGAGTTCGCGGATCGCCATCCGATGCTCGAGGGTCGCGTACCCCTGGTTTCGTTCCCAGCCGTAGCCCGGATAGCGCTCGGCCAGCGAGGTCATCATCCGGTCGCGAACCACTTTCGCCACGACCGAGGCGCACGCGATCGAGTACACCTTCGCGTCGCCTTTGACGATCGCGCTGTATGGGCCGACCGCGGCCTCGAACCCGGCGATGCGATTGCCATCCACCAGCACGTGCTCATGTTCGCCGATGCGGGCGATCGCCCGACGCATCGCGAGGTGCGTGGCGTGATAGATGTTCAACCGGTCGATCTCGGTGACCGATGCCGCCCCGATGCCGACCGCTACCGCACGGGCCCGGATGAGCGGCGCGAGGCGTTCACGTTGCGCCATGGACAGGGTCTTCGAGTCGCGGACACCGGGGATCCGGTGGCAGTTCGGCCGCATGATCACGGCCGCCGCCACGACGGCCCCGCAGGTCGGGGCCACGCCGACCTCGTCCACACCGACGACGCGCTCCAGCCCGTCACGCCACAGGGCGCGTTCGTAACGGAGAGTGGGGACGATAGGCGCCATCGGGCGCAAGCGTACCGGAACCGGGGGTCGGCAGATCCCACCCGCGGGCGACGGTCCTGTCGGAGGTTCATTCGCTGAACTCCCACAGGCGAAGCCGCCGATCAGGCTGATTGATCGATGACCGAGGAAGCGAGCGTCGCCATGCGCGCAACTGACCGTTCCCGGATCCTGGTCGAGCGTGCCCGTCGGCGATCCATCAGTGCGGGCGATCGCGGTCGCGGGGCCTCAGCGACGAGGATCCGAAGATCTCGTAAGGTCCTGGTCGGGTCGTTCGACCCGGGACCGGGGCCGGTCAGCCGTTGGTGCGGCGCTCGCGGAGGGTCGCGGCCTTGCCGACCCGGTCGCGCAGGAAGTACAACTGCGCGCGTCGGGCGACGCCGTGACGCACGACCTCGATCCTCTCGATACGCGGGCTATTGATCTTGAACGTTCGCTCGACACCGACGCCGGACGCGATGCGCCGGACCGTGATGGAACGGGTGATGCCGCCGCCGCGAAGCCGCATGACGGTCCCCTCGAAGACCTGGATCCGCTCGCGGTTACCCTCCACGACCTTGGCCGACACCTTGACGGTGTCACCCGTGGCGAGTTCCGGCAGATCGGTGCGAAGCTGGTCCTGGACGATCTCGTCGAGTACGTTCACGCGGCGGTTCCTGACTCTTGTATGCAGCCTGGGCTGCGGGGAGCGATCCGGGAGCGACGCGGACGGGTGCGTCGGCGGCGGAGTATAGCACGGCCTCGCGCTCAGCCGACGCCCGGCTCCTCGTCGCCGAGCAGGTCGGGGCGCTCGCGGCGGGTCCGCTCGACGGCCTGGGCACGACGCCACCGCGCCACGGCGCCGTGATCGCCGGACGTCAGGATCGCCGGCACGTTCAAGCCGCGGAACTCGGGCGGGCGGGTGTATTGCGGGTATTCGAGCAGGCCATGGTCGAACGACTCCTCGTGGGTGGACGCGTCGTCGATCGCGCCCGGCAGGAGGCGGATCACCGCATCGATGACGACGAGCGCGGGTAGTTCCCCGCCGGTCACGATGTAGTCACCGATCGACAGCTCCAGGTCCACGAGGGTGCGGATCCGGTCGTCGATCCCCTCGTAGCGCGGGCACACGAAGATGAGATGCGATCGCGCGGCGAGATCTGCGGCCCGTCGTTGGCGGACGACCTCACCACCCGGATCGAGCAGGACGACGAGCGACTCGGGCTCGCGGAGCGCATCGAGCGCGTCGGCGATCGGCTCCGGCCGCAGGATCATCCCCGCTCCCCCCCCATACGGGGTGTCGTCCACGGACCGATGGCGTCCGATCCCCCAGTCCCGCAGGTCGTGCACGCGGAGGCTGGCCAGCTCCGCCTCGAGGATCCTGCCTGGGATGCTCTCCGACAGCGGACCCGCGATCATCGCGGGGAACAGGGTCAGGACGTCGATGCGCAAGGTCATGGTTCGGCCCTGGGGGCCTCGGGAGGGGCCTCGCGCCCAGCCGCGGGCGCAGCCGCCGTTCGCGACCGGCGGCGCGGCGCCTTAGGCCTGGAC
>JBKJXL010000071.1:0-3638 GCA_046716225.1 Candidatus Limnocylindrales bacterium
GCCGACGACGCCGGCGCCTCCGTCCGATGACGCAGGGGCGGCGGATGAGGAGCGACGGCTCGTTACGGTTCTGGCCGCCGCCGTCTGGGCGAAACCCGACGATCCGGAGGTCGGACGACGCGGGCTCGACGCGTGGACGGCGGCCGCCCAAGGGATCGTGGAGGCTTGGGGTGGGATCGCCGAGCGCCAGGCCGGCGGGGACCTCGCGGCCGTCTTCGGCGTGCCGAATGCCCACGAAGACGACGCCGCTCGCGCGCTCCGCGCGGCACTGGAGATCATCGACCGGGCACCCGGTTCGAGCCGGATCGGTGTCGCCACCGGCGAGATCGTGTCGGCGGCGGGCAGCGAGCCGCCCCTGCGCAGGATCAGCGGCACGGTCGTCGCCCAGGCCGCCTCCCTGCGCGAAGCAGCCGGATCTGGGGCCATCCTCGCCGCCGAGCGGGCGCAGCGCGCCGCGGGCCCAGGATTCAGGTTCTCGAGACCCAGGACGATTCAGATCGGTGGGAAATCTACCGTGGCGCGGAGACTCCTCGCCGAGGAGCGGTCGGCGCTGCGAGCGCCACTGACGGAGTCACCCCTCATCGGCCGTGACCTCGAGCTGGCGGTCGTCCTCGGTCTGTTCGACGAGGCCGTCGCGAGCGGACGGCCGCGTCTGGTCGAACTGAGCGGACCCGCTGGCGTCGGGAAGAGCCGGCTCGCCCGAGAGGCCATCGCGACGATCGCCGAGCGCTGGCCGGATGCGATCGTCCTCAGAGGTCGCTGCGTGTCAGGCGGTCGCGAGGCGACGTTTGGTGCCCTCGGCGAGATCCTCCGCGAGGCCTTGGGAATCGCCATCACCGATAGTGACCGAAAGGCCCAGCAACGCCTCAGGCTCGGTCTTGCCCGCCTCCTCGGAGAGCTCGATCCGGCCGATGTCGAGCCAACGACGTTCGCCTTGGCGACGACTGCCGGCATAGCTCTCGCCGCCAACCCGCTCGAGAGCCTTCCGGCAACCGAGGTCTCGGATCGTCTCGCCCTGGCCTGGCCGATGCTCGCCAGCGCGTGTGCCGCGACGGCTCCGGCGCTGTTCCTCATCGAGGACGTGCACTGGGCGCGGCCGGAGCTTCTCGACATGATCGAGCACGTGGCGAGCCGCGCACGGGGCCCCATCTACGTCCTGGTGACGGCTCGGCCCGCGTTGCACGAGGCGCGCCCGTCGTTCGGTACGGGTGGCGGTGATTTCTCGACCATCGCGATTCGCCCGCTCGGGGAGGCGCGGAGTCAGGAGCTGCTCGACCGCCTGCTGGTGGACGAAAAGCTCGATCCTCGCGTGCGTCGCGAGCTCCTGGTGCGCGCGGAAGGCAACCCGTTCTACCTCGAACAGCTCACCCATCACCTGCGGTCCGGTGTCTCGTCGACCCTGCCCGACACCCTGCAGTCACTGCTCGCCGCCCGACTGGACGCTTTGCCAGTCGCCGAGCGACGCGTCCTGCAGGAGGCTGCAGTGGCCGGTCGCACCTTCTGGGAGGCGCCGATCCGCGATGCCCTCGATGACGAGCGTGTTGCGGGCCGCCTCGCCGCGCTCGAGCGCAAGGGGTTCGTGGTGAGGCGCCCTGCGTCCAGCCTCGCCGGCCAGGCGGAGTTCTCGTTCCGCCACTCCCTCCTCCACGACGTTGCCTACGAGTCGCTGTCGCGAACGCGCCGGGCGCGCGCACACGCCGCAATGGGCTCCTGGCTCGAGACACTGGTGGGTGATCGCGTCGACGAGTTCATCGACCTGCTGGCACACCACTACTGGTCGGCTCTGTCACCGGGCATGCCCGAGCTGGGCTCCGAGGACGGGACCGACCGCGGGTCGATTCGAGCCAAGGCGTTCGATTACGTCCTACGAGCGGGCGTTGCTGCTCGCCGCCGCTACCTAACCGAGCGAGCCGTGGAGCTGCACCGCCAAGCGCGAGCCATCGCGGTCGATGCCGGCGAGCATCTGACGGCGCTGGAGGCGCTGGCCCAGGACCACGAGGACGAGTTCCATGGGGACGATGCGGCGAGTTTCTACCGCGAAGCATTGGCACTGGCGCGCCCGGACCCGAGCCGGGCCACGGATCGAGCCAGGTTGTGTCGGAGGCTGGCCTGGATGATGGCATGGATCCCGGGCGCCTTTCACGCCAATCCAGACGCGATCGAGGCGGAAGCACTCGTCGACGAGGGGATGGCGTTCGTCGAGGACGAAACGGAGCGCGCGTGGCTGCTGCTCGTCCGCGGCACGTGTGCCCGGCTCTACCGCGGGAGCGAACCTCTTGGCCAGGGCGAGCGCGCCGACCCCCGGTCGATCGACGAGCGGGTCGGCTTCGCGGAAGAGGCGCTGGCTGCCGCTCGTGACCTCGGCCAGGAAGAGCTCGCCGGGGCCGCCGGCCAAGCGCTCGGCATGCTCTACGGGCTGGCCGGAAACTATGCACAGATGCTCGACCTGGCCAGGCGACAGGTGGCGGCGCTTCGCCCGGAGCACTCGCGCCTCGACCAGTCTGACGCGATCCGCAAGCTCGCGACTCACCTGATCAACGTCAGCGCCGACTTCGAGCAGGGCCTGGAGCTGGGCCAGCGCTGTCGCAGCCTGCTGGCGGCCAATCGTGCCGGCGGTCCGCACCAGCTGATGCACGCGCTCTGGCCCATCCTCGCCTCGCTCTTCTATCTCGGCCGCTGGCAAGACATGCTGGCGCCGCTCAAGGAGCATGTCGACGCATTTCACGCGGAGCCGGCAACGTTTTGCCAGGCCGTCCGCGACGGCCCAGCCATCGGCGCGGCCACGCTGACGCTGCTCGGGCGATCGGCGGAAGCGAAGGAGCTGTCGGGGCTGTTGGGTGACCCATTGCTCGACCGTGACAGTGCCAGTGCCTGGCAGGCGCGGCAGGCCACGATCGGCGGTGATCCGGCAACCGCTCGCGCGATCTCGCACGACAAGGCGCTCGAAGGCCGAGGTTATGGTCCGCAGCATGCCTTTGCATTCCTCGAAGCGCTGACTGCGCTGAGCGAGTGGGACGCGGCGCGTGGCTTCTTGCCGGTCGCGCGGCGAACTATCCCGGGCAACGCCCTGTTGGGTCCGATGTCTGATCGCATGGCGGGCCTCGTGAAGCTGGCCGACGGCGATACCGCTCGCGCAGCGGCACTGCTCCGGCACGCGGTCACGGGATTCCGTGGATTCAAAGTCCCCTATGAGGAGGCCCGAACGTTGGAAGCCCTGGCCGAGGCACTCCCCGGGGCAGCCGACGCGTCACGCTCAGCGGCCCTGGCGATCTACGACCGCCTTGGGGCCCGGCCGGCTGCCCGTTCGCTGCGGGAAACCATGTCGCTCGACCCGGACGCAAGAGTGGGAACGACATGATGGACGGGGTCTAACCGTTGTTTGCCTAGCCAGGGCTCGCCCGTTGGAGCGATGTAGAGCGGCGACTCACGAGAAGCCGGAGACGGAACAGCTGGGCCTGAGATCAACCACCATCGCTGGAGGAAGGGAGACGTCATGCCGCGCTATCTCCCGCTCCGATCGTCATGTGTTGTCCGATAGCTTTGCGTTCAATTGACCTCGGTTGCCGCTTTGGATCACGCTCGATAAGCTTGTTCCCAGCGGCGGAGTAGCTCAGTGGTAGAGCAGGGGACTCATAAGC
>JBKJXL010000072.1:0-5496 GCA_046716225.1 Candidatus Limnocylindrales bacterium
TACATCTTCTTGTGCTCGAAGAAGAGGACGGGGTCGTCGTCGCGGATCGCCGAACGCAGCAGGCCCTTCGCGTCGTACGGAGTGGACGGCACGACCACCTTCAGGCCCGGGACGTGGGTGAAGAACGCCTCGACCGATTGCGAGTGATACAGCGAGCCGTGAACGCCGCCGCCGTAGGGGGCGCGGATCGTCATCGGGACGCCGTAGCCGTTGTTCGATCGATATCGCATCCGGGCCGCCTCGGACACGATCTGGTTGAACGCTGGAATGATGAAGTCCGCGAACTGGATCTCGGCGACCGGGCGCAGGCCGTTCACGGCCGCCCCGATGGACGCCCCCACGATCATCGATTCGGTGAGTGGCGTATCGATGACGCGCTCGTCGCCGAACTCGGCCCACAGGCCGTCGGTCGCGAGAAAGACGCCGCCCTTCTTGCCGACGTCCTCGCCGAGCAGGATGACCGACTCGTCCCGTCGCATCTCGTCGGCGAGCGTGTCGCGGATCGCCTCGATGAAGGTCCTTGCCGGCATCAGTCCGGATCCTCGGCGTAGACATACCGAAGGGCGGTGGCGGGATCCGGGTCTGGTTCGGCCTCGGCGAAGTCCGTGGCGTCCTCCACGATCGCCTTGAGCTCGGAGGCCAGCGCAGCTTCGATCTCACCGGTCAGCACACCTGCCTCGCGCAGTTGCTCGCGGAACCGCGGGAGCGCGTCAAGGCCGAGCCCGGAGGCCAGGTCCTCCTCGGTGCGGTACTTCGTCTGCTGGTCGTCCGAGGAGTGGCCGGTCAACCTGGTCACCTTGGCCTCGATGAGCGTCGCGCCATCGCCTGCACGAGCCCTGGCCACGGCCTCGACCGCGGCCGCGTAACAGGCGAGGACGACCGAGCCGTCCACGCCGCCCCCGGGGATCCCGTAGCCGGCGGCGCGGCTCGCGACGTCGGGCACGGAAACCTGCCTCGCGGCCGGCACGCTGATGGCGTACCCGTTGTTCTCGACCACGAACACGAACGGCAGCTTGTGGATCGCCGCGAAGTTGAGCCCCTCGTGGACGTCCCCCTGGTTCGACGAGCCCTCGCCCATGCTGGCCATCGCGACCTGGCCGGTCTTGCGGATCTTGGCCGCCAGGGCGATCCCCACCGCGTGGAGGAGCTGGGTAGCCACCGGCGAGCTGACCGACACCAGGTTGTGCTCGTGCGAGCCGTAATGCCCGGGCATCTGGCGTCCGCCCGAGGACGGGTCGCCGGCCGTGGCGTACTGCGCGGTCATGATGTCGCGGGCGCTCATCCCGAAGGTCATGCACGTCGCGATGGAGCGGTAGAAGGGTGCGATCCAGTCGTGGCCCTTCTGGAACGCCCACGCGATCCCCACCTGGGCGCCCTCGTGTCCCTGGCCGCTGATGACGAACGGGATCCGGCCCGCCCGGTTGAGGATCCACATCCGCTCGTCGACGGCGCGGGCCAGCGCGACCATCCGGTACATCGCGAGGAGGTCCGCGTCGGAGAGACCTACGGTAGCGCCGAGGCTGTCCTTGCCCTTGGTCACGGCCATCGCTCGGGTCCGACCTCCAGGTGGATCAGAAGTTGATCGATCGACCGTCGACGGCCATCGCGGCCTCGCCCAGGATCTCGGAGAGGGTCGGGTGCGCGTGGGTCGCCAGGCCGATCTCCCAGGGCGTCGCATCGAGCAGCGTCGCGACGCTGGCCTCGGCGATGAGGTCCGTCGCATGCGGTCCGATGATGTGGACGCCGAGCAAGTCGTCCGTCGTCGCGTCCGCGATGACCTTGACGAAACCCTCGTAGTCGCCGCCGATGATCGCCTTGGCGATGGCCTGGAACGGGACCTTGCCGATCTTGAGGGTGTGGCCGCGCTCTGTAGCTTGCGCCTCGGTCAGGCCGATCGAGGCGATCTCCGGCCGGCAGTACGTCGCGTGCGGCTGCTGCTCGTAGTCCATCTCGTGGACGTCGGACTCGCCGGCGATCGTGTGCGCAGCGATGATCCCTTCGTGGTGGGCCGTGTGAGCCAGCCACAGGCCTCCGACGATGTCGCCGACCGCGTAGACGTGCGGCTCCTTCGTGCGCATATGGCCGTTGACCTTGACGATCCCGCGATCCGTCTCGACCTTCGTGGTCTCGAGCCCGATGTCCTCGATGTTGGCGGCCCGGCCCGTGGCGACCAGCAGGAGTTCGGCGGAGACCTCGGCGGCATCCTTGCCCTCGGGCCCGACAGTCAGGCTCACGCCGGCCTTCGACGCCTTCACGCTGGCCACATCGAAGCGGGCGTTGGTCATGACCGTCATGCCGCGCTTGGTGAAGCTACGTTCGAGCGCCTTGCTGACCTCGGCGTCCTCGAGCGGGACGATCTGCGGCAAGTACTCGATGAGCGTGACCTTGACGCCGACGTCGTGGAACATGCTGGCGAACTCGACGCCGACCGCGCCCGCCCCGACGATGACGATATCCTTGGGCAGCGAGTCCATCCTGAGGACTTCGTCGCTCGTCACGATGCGCTTGCCATCGGGCTCGAGACCCGGGAGCGACTTCACGCGGGAGCCGGTCGCCACGATGACGTCCGTGGCCTGGAGGGTCCGTTCGCCACCGGCCCCGGGCGTGCCGTCCTCGCCCGCCTGCATGACGCGGACCTTCTGCGGGCCATCGAGTCGGCCGCGGCCCTGGACCCAGGTCACCTTGTTCTTATCGACGAGTGTCTTGAGCCCGGTCCACATCCGCTTGACGACCTGGTCTCGGCGGGCGGCCATCGCGGCGTAATCGACGATCGCTTCGCCCGGCAGGACCATGCCGTAGTCCTTGGCATGCTTGATGCGGTCGGCGAACGCGGCGGACTCGAGAAGGGCTTTCGTCGGGATGCACCCCCGATGGAGGCAGGTGCCGCCGATCTTGTCCTCGTCGACGAGGGCGACGCGCAGGCCGAGCTGCGCGGCACGGAAGGCGGCGGCGTACCCGCCGGTGCCGGCACCGAGGACGACGAGATCGAAGTCGTTGGAGGATCCGACGGCCATGGTCAGCGGGTCTCGGGCGTGACGAGCACGGGTCCGGCGGGGGGAAGGGTCATCGCGTCGATGGTACGCGCGGCGTCGCGCGGTACGCAACCGATGGGTGCCGTCCGAAGCGGCGGTGCTCGAGTGCTAGACTCGCGGCCTCGGCCAGCCGGGCCTACGAACGGGTCCGGAAACCGAACCGGAGCGACTCGATGGACCAAGCGCTCGTCCTCCAGGCCATCGTGCTGATGCTGGTGTCGTACCTGGCGGGCTCGATCCCGGTCGGGGTCATCGTGGCCCGCCTCGCCCACGGCACGGACCCTCGAACCGTGGGCTCCGGGCGCACCGGCGGAACCAACGCGCTGCGGGCCCTGGGTCGCAACTGGGCCGCGGTCGTGGTGGCCGGGGATCTCCTCAAAGGGGCACTTCCCGTCGTCATGGCACGGATCCTCACCGACAACCCCACGGTCGAGGTGTTGTGCGGGGCGTCGGCGGTCGCGGGCGCGATCTGGTCCATCTTCGCCGGGTTCCGCAGCGGCCGAGGCGTCGGCACCGCCGTCGGCACGATGCTCGTCATCCAGCCGATCGCCGTCCTGCTCGCAGCGCCGGTCTTCGTCGGGGTGATCCTGCTGACCAAGTACGTGTCGCTCGGGTCGCTGCTCGGCTCAGCGGCGATGTTCCCGGCCATGCTGCTCGTCCTGTTGGTGGTGCCGGAGACGCCGCTCCCCTACGTGCTGTACGCCGCCGTAGGGGCCGCCTTCATCTGGCTCGCCCATGCCGACAACATCGATCGGCTGATTCACGGGACGGAGCGCAAGTTCGACCTGGGCCTGCTGGCCGGAAAGCGCCCGACACCGTAATCACTCTCAGCGAAGAGGCCAGCCCGGCGAGTTCGGTCCCGCCAGAAGTCGACTTCGACATGGTTCCGATCAAGCGGAACCATCGGCGCTCTTGGCTACGGCCGAGTCGTTACTCGATCGACTTGCCGAACCGCCGGCGTCGGAATACAGGCGCGAGAAAGCCGGCACAGAACAGAGCCGCGCCCGCAGCGTAGAGGACGCTTCCGAGTGGATCGGGCAGCAGCAAGCCAGTCGCGATCAGGACCGCGATGAGTGCGCCCCACGCGACAGACCTGATGGCGTCATAGCCAGAGCCGATGAGGGCTGCGACGCCGAATGCTGCTGCACCGATCGGCACGCTCCCCGACAAGCCGAGCAATGGGAAGGCCGCTACGAAGACTGCAGCGGTCAGGACAACGACACCGAGAAGCCAACGATCCAGTCTCATCATCGACAAGAGTTGGCGCATCTAGCCAAGCGACAGCCCAAGGATCAGTCCGTGGTCAGGCCTGAGAGTGATGTCGCATGGTTGGAACTATCCATGAATCGGCGTGCAGCGGAGTCGTTCGGCGGAGGCCGAGCGCGAAACACACAGGAATGGAACGATCCAGATCGGCTGACGACCCGGATCGGATGGTGGCGTGCCGCGGCCGGGCTCGCCGGTCGCCAAGAACCTAGCCGCGCTGGCTTCGGAAGCAGTCGCTGCAGTAGACGGGCTTGCCGCTCGTGGGCTTGAACGGGACCTGGGCTTCCTTGCCGCAGGAGGAACAGGTCGCCTCGAACATCTCGCGGGGGCCGCGATCGCGCGAGCCGTAGCCGCCTCCGCCGCCTCCCCCGCCGTCGTAGCTGGACCCGCCGGCCGAATAGCCGCCACCCGCGCCGTAGCCGCCGTACGAGCTGCCGCCGCCTTCGGCGTTTCGGGCGGCCTTGCGGCTAGCCCGGCAGCTGGCGCATCGACGGGGCTCTGTGAAACCGCGCTGGGCGTAGAAGTCCTGCTCGGAGGCGGTGAACACGAACTCCTGGCCGCAATCCGCACAGGTCAGGTTCTTGTCGTTGTACACGAAGACGAAACTCCTCTCGGCAGCCGGCGCGATCCGTTCGGTTTTCTCGCGTCAGCCGTGAGAGGAGTCCGAGTGTGTCGAGCTTCGGCTATACAGCCACGGATCCGTCCGCGGCGTTTTCTGGCGGGAGGATACGCGCTCGTCTCAGCGTTGCATAGCCCCGAATCCAAGCATGGGCCACGCTCAGTCCGCCGCGAATGGGGCGACCGCGAACAGGTGCGAGAATTGCTTGCACCAGATCAGGGCACTAGCGAAGTCTGCTGGATCCGTCCCGGCGGGAAGCCTGTAGTTGAACGAGCCATCGGTGGCCTTCAGTCGGCCGACCTCGAGCGCGTCGTCGGCATACCCGTCGGCGACCGGTGACAGGTAGACGAACAGGTCCGGCCCGTTTTGAACGGAGAAGTCCTCCAGTCGAAGCGTGTAGCGCCCCGGGGCGGTCTCGATGATCAAGGCTGTCCCGGACCCGTAGTAGAAGTCGTCGGTCCCGGTGAACTCGCCGGACGCGACGGTCGACGGTGCGAACGGCGTCGGTGTCGGCACTGCGGTCGGTGACGGCGTGACGATCGGCGGGTTTGTCTGAGCAACGCTCGGTGGAGCCGAGGG
>JBKJXL010000073.1:0-3940 GCA_046716225.1 Candidatus Limnocylindrales bacterium
GGTCGGCGACATCGGGCTCGACCGCCACGCGGCCGGTGCCGCCGACGACGATGGTGCCGGACGTGGGGGGAACGTCGGTCATGGGAGTGCCTCCGTGGTGCGCGGGATCGTCGCGGGCGTCGGGCCGCGCCGGCTAGAGGGCCAGCGGGTCCGTCTTGTCGGGGTCGATGCCCAGGGTCTTGATCGCCTTCCCCGCCTGCGAGACCGGGATGGCACTGCAGCGGGCGAGCGCGACCATCGTGGCCGCCGCGATGTGCGGCGGATCGATCTCGAACAGCGACCGCAGGTTCTCACGGGTGTCGCTGCGCCCGAAGCCGTCCGTGCCAAGCGCCACGTAGTGTGGCGGCAGCCAGCGCGAGACCATGTCAGGGAGTGCCTTCATCCAGTCCGTGGCCGCGACGATAGGCCCGCCATCGTGGGGCAGGATCGTGCTCACATGCGGGACTCGGGCCGACTTGGCATCCGGGTGCAGCCGGTTCCAGCGCTCCGTCTCGAGGGCGTCACGGCGCAGCAGCGGGAACGACGGGGCGCTATAGATCTCGGCCGCGACGCCGAACTTGTCGGCGAGCAGATCACGGGCGGCAAGGACCTGCTGCAGGATCGAGCCGGAGCCCACGAGACGCGCCGGGTTGGCGCCTTTGCCCAGGTCAGGAGCTGGTGCGAACCGATAGATGCCGCGCAGGATGCCCTCGTCGGTGAGGCCGTCCGGGCGCACTGGTTGGGCGTAGTTCTCGTTGTAGATCGAGATGTAATAGAAGACGTCCTCGGGCTTCGGGCCGTACATCCGCTCGATGCCGTCCCGCACGACCGCGGCCAGTTCGTAGGCGAACGCCGGGTCGTACGCGCGCAGGTTCGGGATGGTCGATGCCAGGACGTGGCTGTGGCCGTCGTCGTGCTGGAGGCCTTCGCCGGTCAGCGTCGTTCGGCCGGCCGTCGCGCCCATCAGGAAACCGCGTCCGCGGGCGTCCCCGAACGCCCACATCTGGTCGCCCGTCCGCTGGAACCCGAACATCGAGTAGAAGATGTAGAACGGGATGGCCGGGAAGCCGTGGCTGGCGTACGACGTACCGGCCGCCTGGAAGCTGGCCATCGACCCAGCTTCGGTGATGCCTTCTTCCAGGACCTGGCCGTCGGTCGCCTCGCGATACGACAGGATGAGATCCGAGTCCACCGGATCGTACCGCTGGCCGAGCGCCGCGTAGATGCCGACTTCCTTGAACAGCGGGTCCATACCGAACGTGCGAGCCTCATCCGGGATGATCGGCACGATCCGCGAGCCCAGCTGCGGGTCGCGGATGAGATTGCGCAGGATCCGGGCGAAGACCATCGTGGTCGAGACCGGGGTCTCACTGCCGGACGCGAACTCGGCGTCCACCTCGGGCGCCGGGGCGGGCAGCGGCTCGGCCTTGACTCGGCGCTTCGGGATCGGTCCGTCGAGCGCTCGACGTCGCTCCAACAGGTACTCGACCTCTTCGGACTTGGGGCCTGGGTGGTAGTACGGGGCGTCCTTGAGCGTGGCGTCCGGGATCGGCAGCTGCAGACGATCGCGGAAGACCTTGAGCTCGGCCTCGCTGAGCTTCTTTGCCTGGTGGGTGATGTTGCGGGCCTCCACCCCCGGTCCCAGGGTCCAGCCCTTGACCGTCTTGGCCAGGATCACGGTCGGCGCACCCTTGTGCTCGGTAGCCGCCTTGTATGCCGCGTAGACCTTGCGATAGTCATGCCCGCCGCGGCGGAGCTTGGCGAGGTCGTCGTCCGAGAGGTGCTCGACGAGCTTGCCGAGGCGCGCGTCCGGCCCGAAGAAGTGCTCGCGGATGTAGGCGCCGCCCGCCACGGAGAACTTCTGGAACTCCCCGTCGAGGGTCTCGTTCATCTGCTGGACCAGGACGCCATCGACGTCGCGAGCGAGGAGGTCGTCCCACTCGCGCGCCCAGACGACCTTGATGACATTCCAGCCGGCACCACGGAAGGCGGACTCGAGCTCCTGGATGATCTTGCCGTTGCCACGGACCGGTCCGTCCAGCCGCTGCAGGTTGCAGTTGACGACGAAGGTCAGGTTGTCGAGACCTTCACGGGCCGCAACGTGGAGGGCTCCCAGCGACTCGGGCTCGTCGGTCTCGCCGTCGCCAAGGAACGCCCAGATGCGTGAACCGGACGTGTCCAGGAGTCCGCGGTTCTGGAGGTAGCGGTTGAAGCGAGCCTGGTAGATGGCGCTGATCGGTCCCAGGCCCATCGATACGGTCGGAAACTCCCAGAAGTCCGGCATGAGACGCGGGTGCGGATACGAGCTGAGGCCCTGACCCGGCACCGTCTCACGTCGGAAGTGGTCCAGCTGGTCCTCAGTCAGACGCCCCTCGAGGAAGGCCCGCGCGTAGATCCCGGGGGCCGCGTGACCCTGGTAGAAGATCTGGTCGCCGGATCCCTCGCCGTCCTTGCCCTTGAAGAAGTGGTTGAAGCCCACCTCGTAGAGGGTGGCCGCGGACGCGTACGTGGCAAGATGACCGCCGATCCCCGCGAACCGGTTGTTGGCGCGCAGGACCATCGCCACGGCGTTCCAACGGATGATCCGACGGATGCGCTGCTCGACCTCTTCGTCGCCCGGGAAATACGGTTCCTGCTCCGGGCTGATCGTGTTGATGTAGCGCGTCTGGGTGAGCGGCGGCAGCCCGATCTGGAGTTGGCGGGCCCGCTTCAGCAGCTTGTAGACGAGGAATCGGGCCCGAGTCTCGCCTTCCTGCTCCACGACCTGGTCCAGCGAGGTCATCCATTCGTCGGTCTCGGCGGGATCGATGTCGGGCAGCTGGTGCTTGAACTCGTCGAAATACATCATGGGGAGCGTAGCCCATCTTCGGCCGACCTGAAGGTTGCGGTCGGGGAACGAGTGGATGCGGACGGGTGGCGTGTGTGGGGCCGCTCGCCGTCAACGCGTGCACCACAGGACCATGTGGGCCAAGCGGGCCGCCCCGGCGGGCCGCTCGGTGCATGTCATGCACGAAACGGCCGACACGGACCCGGCTGATCGCCGGGCTGTGCATCCCATGCACCGTTCGGACACGGGATGCGCCTTGCGTGTGCCACATGGTCATCACATGCACATCGGGCGGGCACATCGGGACGGGCGTTGCGGCGCTCGGCTACGCTTGGTCCATGCAGCGCTACCAGCCGGGCACCGCCCTGATCGTCGTGGACGTCCAGAACGACTTCGCGGATCCGGCCGGCGGCCTGTCCGTTGCCGGCGGCGACGCGATCATCCCGACCGTCAACGGACAGATCGCGATGGCCCGCAACAACGGCGCCGTCGTGGTTGCCACCCAGGACTGGCATCCCGAGGTCACGCCGCACTTCGCCAAGGACGGGGGCATCTGGCCGGTCCATTGCGTGGCGGACACGTGGGGCGCGGCCCTGCATCCGGACCTGGTACTCCCCGACGACGCGCCGCGGGTCCGCAAGGGGGTCAACGGCGAGGACGGCTACTCGGGCTTCACGACACGCGATCCGACGACCGGCGAAACGACGCCGACCGAGCTTGAGCGGCTCCTGCGCGATGCGGGCATCACCCGCGTCGTGGTCGTGGGCCTGGCGACGGACCACTGCGTGAAGGCGACCGCACTCGATGCGGTGCGCCTCGGCTTCGAGACGGCCCTGCTGACCGACGCGATCGCCGCGGTGGACCTGGCGCCCGGTGACGGTGCGGCTGCCCTCGAGGAGATGGTCGCGGCCGGCGTCACGACCAGCGTGCGGTGATGCGGTGATCCGCGGCCTGATCCGCCTCGGGATGGTCGGCGCGGGGGTCGGCTATGCCGTGGATCGCCTCCTCGCGGAGACCGCCAAGGGTGCGGATCCCGAGCCGATCCGCTCCGTCGTCGTCATCGATGCGCCCATCCAGCGCGTCTGGGAGGCCCTGGCCGATATCGAGGGCCAGCCGCGCTGGATGCACGACATG
>JBKJXL010000074.1:0-2599 GCA_046716225.1 Candidatus Limnocylindrales bacterium
AGACCGCGTACGTCGCGTCCCGGATGGACGGTGGGGCGATGTCCGCGAGGAGGGCCTGGAGTTGCGGGCTCTCGGCGAACGAGAACAGGCCCATCACGATGATTCCCACCCACAACCACAGCATCGACGTGCCGGCCAGCAGGAAGATGACGAACCCGGCGGCACCGCCCAGGTACACCCCGATGATCAGGGGCTTGCGCCCGACCCGGTCCGACAACCAGCCGGCCACCAGCGGGACGGGCACGGAAAACACGATCAGCACCCCGTACATGACGGCGGACGTCGTCTCGTCGATGCCGAGCACCCGCGTCAGGTAGATGAGCGCGAAGAGATTGACCACACCAAGCCCGCGACCGGCCCCGCCAAGGACGGACGTCAGATACAACCAGCGCAGGTCGCGGTCGCGGGCGATCCGCCCGAACGCCGCCCGAACGGTCCCGCTGGCCTTCGCCGCCGCCCGGTCGGTCCCGGTCTCGCGCACGAACAGCAGGATCAGGATCGCGATGGCGATGGCCGGCAGTCCGAACGCGATGGACGCGCCGCGCCACCCGACCGCGGCGATGAGCGGCACCCCGATGACCGCCACGACGACCGTTCCGACGTTGCCACCGGCGATGTGCGCACTGATCGCGAAGCCCCGTCGTTCCGGCGGGAACTGCTCGGACAGCAGGCCATTCCCGACCGGATGCTGGGGCGAACCGCCCACCCGCGACACGATGTTCGGGATGGCGAAGGTGGCAAAGCTCGTGGCAAACGCCTGGAGCGCGAAGCCGCCACCGAATAGGATCCCGCCCACCCCCAGCAGGTGGCGGCGCGCCACGATCCGGGTCAGTCCCGCAAAGCTGAGCTGGATGAGGCCCGACGCAACGGCCGATGCGGCGGCGAGGAAGGCGATCGTCTCGACCCCCACGTCGTAGTCGAGGATGATCTTGAGAAAGATCAGTGGCAGGACGACAGCCTGGGCGTGGTTGATCGCGTGCGCGACGGACAGCAACGCCAGCGAGCGCATCGGGTGGATCCGGGGTGACGTCACCGGCACATGGTGCCGTATCGCTGTGGCCCGCCGGCGGTCGATACCGCCTGACTCCTACTGCAGGTGGTGCCCCGACGTGCCCCTCTTCGAGGGCAGGACCGCCAGAACGAAGATCGCGATCCCGAACGTCAGAAACGTCAGGACGCCCCACGCGACCGGGCTGCGCCCGCGATTCGTCGACATGTTCGTGGCGTAGTAGATGAGCACGAACCAGATGACGAGACCGAGGACGACCCCGCCGCCTTAGATGATCGATGGGTCCATCGGCGCAGTAGCGACCGGCGATCGGGCCGTGTGCGCCGGGGAGGACAGGGATCCGACCGCCACGGCGGGCGCCGGGCGACGGCAGGCGCCGGGCGACGGCAGGCGCCGGGCCTTCTCCGCCCGCTGGATCGCGAGTTGCGTGCATCGGACGCCCGCATCACTGCCAGCGCCTCCTCGAAGGCCGCGAGCTCCCGATGAGCCCGCTCGCGCCGCGGCAAGGTGCGGTGCCGGCCGCGCGGCAATGAGGTGCCGGGCTGATCGGCCTCGGCTCGCGCCTGTCAGCAACGCATCCACGATGAACGCCTCGTGGGCTCACGACCAGATCGCGCGAACGGCTAGTTTCGGCGTACGGGCACGCTCATCTGTGGCATCCGTGCGCCTGTGAGTAACGCCCGACCCTGGACGTTGGACAGGGCGGTGACGCGCGGCGCGTGCCGGGCGGCCGGGCCGTGGCGGTTGACGCAAGCCGACCCCGGTCCGGCCTCGATCAGTACTGGAAGAGCAGCTCGCGGTACTTGGGGAGCGGCCAGAGGTCGTCCGCGACGAGCGTCTCCAGCGCATCCACGACGTCGCGGAGCGCCGCCTGGGCCGGGATGACCGACGTCACGAACGCCTTGGCCTCGGCCTGAACGGATCCGGCCTCGTGGGCGTGATGCTGTGCACGCTCGAGCGCCGCGATCGCATCGACGAGCGAGTCGGCAAGGTCCGAGACACGCTGGCTGACCGTCGCGATGCCGCGGGACGACGACGCGCCGGAAAGCAGACCGACATACGCGGCGGTCGCCGGCAGGATCATCGTGGAGGCGATGTCGAGGGCGCAGTTGGCTTCGATGTTGCTGACCTTGACGTAGCGCTCCCAGAGGATCTCCACGCGGGAGGCCAGCTCACGCTCGGACAGGACGCCGAACTTGCCGAAGACCTTCTTCGCCTTGGCGGTGGTCAGCGCCGGCAGGGCGTCGACCGTGGACTTGTTGTTCGGCAGGCCTCGCTCCGCGGCTTCGGCATGCCACTCCTCGGAGTAGCCGTTGCCTTCGAAGAGCACCTGCTTGTTGGATCCGACGACGCTCGACAGGATCGTCGTGAGGCCGCCGAAGTCACCCGCGTCCAGCTTGTCGAGATCGTCCGCAAGCTTGGACAGGGAATCGGCGACCGCCGTGTTGAGCACGGTCTGCGGCCAGTAGATGGGCGCCGAAGAACCGACAGCTCGGAACTCGAACTTGTTGCCGGTGAAGGCGAACGGCGAAGTCCGGTTGCGATCGGTGGCGTCCTTGGGGAGGACCGGTAGCGAGGTGGCGCCAAGCT
>JBKJXL010000075.1:0-3279 GCA_046716225.1 Candidatus Limnocylindrales bacterium
GAACCAGATCGCCTCGACGTCATCGACCAGCCCGGGCTTGCGAGCCGGGTAGGTCTTTGGCATGTACTGGAAGATGCTGTACGCCAGGATGAAGATGGCGAAGGCGAGCCCGGCGACCGACGCGAACTCCCAGTCGACCAGGAGCGCCACCACGAACAGGACGGCGATCGCGTAGAACGGCACTTGTTCGCGGACGAAGCGCCGGGCCGTGTCGTACTCGGACACACTGCCCCGCGCCAGCACCCGCCAAAGTTCGTAGACCAGGGACCCGAGCATGCCGACGCCGAGCGTCGCGCCTGCGAGCGTTGTCAGTGCCACCCTGTCCCTCCTGCCTCCAAGCCGTGTCGGTGCCGGTCCGTTCGTCTGCCTCGAAGGAGCGCTGGGCTGGCGTCGTTCCACGCGGGCTGATCTTCTTTGGCACACCGCCAGCCGGTGATGTGATATTATTAGGCTGACCACAGATAGTCAATAGATGTGAGGAGGCGTATGCCCAGGCCCTATCGGATGGGTGAGCGCACGGCACAGATGGAGGCGACGCGGGAGCGGATCGTCGAGGCCGCCATCGCGCTCTACACGGAGCAGGGGATCTCGGCAACCACGATGCTCCAGATCGGCCAGCGCGCCGACGTCGCGCCAGGAACGCTGCGTCACCACTTCCGGTCCCGCGACGCGCTCGACGCGGCGATGGTCGATCGGCTGCAGGCCGAGGCCCCGCTCCCGGAGCTGTCGATCTTCGATGGCGCCAGTTCCATCGAAGAGCGCCTCCATCGACTCATCCGTGTGACTGGCACGTTCCTCGACCAGGCTGCTCGGCTCTACCGGATGTGGCTCCGCGAGCCGATGCTGACCGGTGTGTGGGCAGAGGGTGGAGCGGCCTATGGGGCCAGGTGGGATCAACTCATGCGGGTTGCGCTTGGCCCCCTCGCCGACGATGACGACGCCATGACCGTCCTCCGAGCCGTCCTGCACCCGTCATTCTTCGAGAGCATCCGGGCCGGCGTGAGATCCACGGAGCAAGTGTCCGACCTCGTGACGGCAGTCATCGTCCCGTGGTTCGTTGAGCGCTCGGCGCAACGTCGGCGCGAGCAGCGCCACAGCGAGAGCGATCGATGATGTCAGGCGAGGCCAGCGTGCCTATAGCCCTCGGCTCGCGATCCCGCTCTTGACTTACGTGGTGCCGGCTACCTTTGGCGTCCCTTCTCGCCATCGTCCTGGTCGCTTGCGTGCGTCGCCTCCCGGAAGCGCTCAAGACCGTCGAGGATGAGATCGAGGCCGAACTCGAACGACCCCTCGCCTTCGTCCGTGGGGGTGGGCGCCAGGTGATACTCGATGTGCTCGATGAGATACGGGTACGCATCTCGGGAAAGCTGGCTGACCAGGGACGGAAGGACGTCGTCCATGTCGTTGGCGACGGCGGCATAGCCTGCCTCCCAGAGCGTGAAGCCGACGACATGGCTGTCCAGCACGTGGTAGGCATGGTGGGTCGCGTCGGCGGAGAATCCGGCCTCTCGCAGTCGCCCGAGCAGGGCGTCCATGTAGCGCAGACGTGCGGGGCCCGGACCGGCTGTCCACACGAGTCCAGCAGCCCACGGGTGGCGCAGCAGGACGTCGTGCGCAGAGATCGCGCTGCGGCGCAGGGCCGGCTTCCAGTCGACGTCGCTTGACGGGATCCCGATCTCGCCCATCACGATGTCGAAGATGCCGTCGAGGATGTCACGCTTGCGGGGGAGGTAGTAGTACAGCGTCATCGCCTCGACGTCGAGTTCGCTCGCCAGCCTGCGCATCGTGAGCGACTCGATGCCGTCGCGGTCCGCCAGGGCCAGGGCCGCTCGCAGGACGCGGTCCCGGCTCATCTGGGTCCGCGTGGTGCCGCTCGACTCAGGAAACGATGCGATCAGGTCCTCCAGCGTCAGCGCCCCGCCTTCGGAGCTTGACAATCTTACAACGTACGAGTCATCTTACAACGTACGAACCACGCAGCAGACCGAGGACACCACGACCGATGCAGGCCATCGTCCACGACCGATACGGGCCACCGGACATCCTGGAACGACGCGAGATCGATCGACCGGCCGTCGAGGACGACACGGTCCTGGTCCGCGTCCGGGCGGCGTCCGTCAACGCCTTCGACTGGCACATCATGCGCGGCGACCCGTACCTGATCCGGACGGAGTCGGGACTCCGACGGCCGAAGCGGCGGGTCGCAGGTGTGGATTTGGCCGGCGTGGTCGAGGCTGTGGGCCGGGATGTCACCGAGTTCCGTCCCGGCGATGCGGTCTTCGGCGAGCATGGTGGCGCGTTCGCCGAGTTCGTGGCGACCCGGACGGCGGATCTCGCGCCGAAGCCGGCAAACCTGACGTTCCAGCAGGCTGCCGCCGTGCCGATGGCCGGGTTCACCGCCCTGCAGGCGCTCCGCGACAAGGGACAGGTCCAGCCCGGCCAACGGGTGCTGGTCACCGGCGCGGCGGGCGGCGTCGGCACGTTCGCCGTCCAGCTGGCCAAGGCGTTCGGTGCCGAGGTCACCGCGGTCTGCCACACGAGCGGGGTCGAGCTGGTGCGCTCGATCGGCGCGGACCACGTCCTCGACTACACCCACGACGATGTCACCAAGGGCGCGGAACGCTATGACTTGATCCTCGACATCGCGGCGGCCAACTCGGTGCGGGCCTACCGGCGTGTCCTGACCCCTGGCGGCGTGTTCGTCGTGATCGGCGCGCCGAAGGGCCGCTGGTTCGCGCCGGTGCGTCGACCACTCGCGGCGGTCGTGCTGACGCGCCTCGGGACGCAGCGGCTCCTGCCGTTCCTGGCCGAACGCCGCAAGACGGACCTGCTCGCCCTCACGGAGCTGATCGAGGCGGGTCAGGTCACGCCGGCCATCGACAGCACGTACGCGCTGAGCGACACCGCCGAGGCGATCCGCCATCTCGAGGCGGGCCACGTCCGGGGGAAGGTCGTCATCTCGGTCTAGCCGGGATCCCCAGGACCGGTGAGACAACCGTCAGGCGGTCGACAGGAACGTGAGCCAGCTCAATTCAGGGTTCGATCGTGATGGAGTCCACGATCGCCTGCAGCTCCGAGCCGTGCTTCGCCGATGTTCCTGCGTAGTCCGTACTCTGACAACGAAGCGCAGCCCATCCACGTCGAGGATCCAGAGATGCCACTGGTGGCTCGGGCCCTGGGCGAAGAGCCCGGGGTCGAAGGGACGGTAAACCTCGCACTGGGAGATGTCAGCCGGCACCTGCAGGTCGACGTACCTGCCGGAGTATCCGGCGAGCATGA
>JBKJXL010000076.1:0-4013 GCA_046716225.1 Candidatus Limnocylindrales bacterium
TAGTGGGCTCGGATTTGTGTATATGAGACAGGAACAGCTCGGGTTGTTCATCCGCGTCGACGCGCGAGAGTCTACCGTCTGCCGTGACGATATCGGCTTCGATCAGATTGTCGATCGTGAGCCCGAAGCGCCGGCTGAGATACCCCATGCCGCCTCCAAGCGTCAGGCCCCCGACACCCGTGTGCGACACCACACCGGCCGGTGTCACCAGGCCGTACCGCTCGCCCGCTGCGTCGACGTCGCCGAGCAGAGCGCCCCCGCCGACGTCGACGGCTCTGGTCTGCGGATCGACGAGCACGGCGTTCATCCGTGACAGATCGCAGACGATGCCGTCGTCGCAGGTGCCGAGGCCCGCGAAGCTGTGGCCGCCGCACCGCACGGCGAGAGGCAACCCGGAATCTGCCGCGATGCTCACGACCTTCTGGACATCGCTCGCCGTCGCAGCCTGCACGATCGCGCCAGGCCGGCGTTCGATGACGGCGTTGTAGACGCGACGAAGACGATCGTAGTCACGATGACTCGGGTCAACGACCGTGCCATCCAGATGTGCACGCGCAAGCTCGCTTACGACTGCGGTATCGACCATCGGCTACCTCGATCGCGTTCCCCGGGGCAGATGGGTATCGGTGGTGCGAGTGGCGGCGCTGGCGCGAAGGTTAGAGTAGGCTCGCCCCCGTGAACTGGATAACGGCCCAGGCCCCGACGAGGAACGCGATCAGCGAGCCACCGATGAGCGTGATCCGCTTCACGTCCCGCGCGACGTAGGCGTACTCGTCAGCTGCAGCCGCGGCAAGCGTCCCGCTCGCGCGTGGCACAGATTCGACCCGGGCCTTCGGCTTGCGAGCGGCTTCGGCGGCCTTCTCCTCAGCGACGATCTGCGCCTCAAGCACGGCCGCGCGGGCCAGGTCCGCATCGGTGAGCGAGCTGCCCTCGTAGGCGCCCAGGGCGGTCTCGGCGATCGGGTCGCCGCTCGTCGTGGGAGCGGCACCAGTCGCCGGCGGACGTGTCGACGTGCGCTGGATCGGGGGTCGCTGGCCGGGTCGCGAGCTGCTGCCTCGGGCACGTTTGGCCATCGGTTCTGGCGGAGCCTCCGTCGGTGGGTCGAGTCGACGGCGAAGGATAGCACTGGCTCGATGGTCGGGCCCGGAACGGACTGAGCAGGCCGCTTCCCGCACAGGCCGCTTCCCGCACAGGCCGCTTCCCGAATTCCCATGTGCACGTGGAGCGGGCACTAGCGTGCGATCGGACTCGCGGCGAGGGCCTGGGAGGGAGCTCACGCTCAGGATGACGGGCTCAAGCCCCCCGCAGTCCTGGATCTCGCGCTAGTGCGCCAGTGGCGGGCATCTGGCAAGAACGCTGGCGCGGTGAACCGGACGCGAGCCCCGGACGTGCGGACGCGGACGCGGCCGGCCGCCTGCTAGACTCGGGGACCACCCGTGGCTCTGGAGATCGACCTGAACGCGCTCGCCGAAACGGATCTCGGTCGGATCGTCATCGTCCTGGCCGTCATCGTGGCCATCCTGGCCGTGACGGTGATCGTGCTGGTTCGCCGGACGAGTCGCCTGTCGGCCCGCCTCGACGGGATCACCCGGGGCGAGAGCGGCAAGAGTTTCGAGGGCATCCTCGAGGCGCACCTCGACAAGATCTACGCCGTTGCGCGCGACGTGAACGACGTCACCGCCCGGACGAAGGCGCTCGAGGCGATCGTGCCGACGACCTTCCAGCGGGTGGGCCTCGTCCGCTACAACCCGTTCGAAGACACGGGCGGGATGCAGAGCTTCGCGCTCGCGATGCTCGATGCGGAGGGCGACGGGTGGGTTATGTCCAGTCTCCATGCCCGGACGGGAACGCGGTTCTACGCCAAGGCCGTCACGGGTGGCCGGTCCGAGACCGGACTATCCGAGGAGGAGCAGGCGGCCATCCGCCAGGCGACCTCCTGACAGGCTAGGTGACACGCCGGGGGACGATGCTCCAGCCATGGCCCCCTCCGACACCGTCGCTCCCATCAAGCCCGTGGGCCGGTCGCGGTCGCGCTCGATCCGTGAACCGTCGCCCCTGGATCAGCTGCCGGCGTGGCGCGACCTGGTCCCGGTCATGGCGCCGGCCGCGCCGGCGACCGCCGCCGCCGACGGCCTCGGCGCGCTCCTGCGCGGCCTCGATCACGATCAGAGGCGGGCCGTGACGCACGGCGAGGGCCCGATGCTGGTCGTTGCGGGCGCCGGAACCGGCAAGACCCAGGTCATCACGCGCCGGATCGCCTGGCTGATCGCGACCCGTCGCGCCAGGCCGTCGCAGATCCTCGCGTTGACCTTCACCGACAAGGCGGCCGAGGAGATGGCCGTCAGGGTGGACCAACTGGTGCCGTACGGCTACACGGACACCGCGATCGCGACGTTCCATGCCTTCGGCGACGGTTTGATCCGCGAGTTCGCCCTCGCGCTGGGGCTGCCGACCGACGTCCGGGTCCTGTCCCGGCCGGAGGTCGTCATCTTCCTGCGCGAGCACCTGTTCGAGTTCGAGCTGGACGCGTATCGGCCGCTGGGCGATCCAACCCGGTTCCTCGCCGCGCTCGCGACGCTGTTCAGCCGCTGCAAGGACGAGGACATCGGCCCGGCCGAGTACGAGGCATATGCAGACCGCGTCGCGACCGAGGCGCAGCAGTGTTCCGAGGCCGCGCGATCGGATGTTGCCGGCAGCGGGCCGTCGGACGAGGCCGCGGCCGCCACCGAGCGTGCGGCGAGGCAGCGCGAACTCGCCCGGGCGTATGCCACGTACCAGCGCCTGATGGCCGAGAACGGCAGCATCGATTTCGGTGACCAGGTCGCCCTGGCGCTTCACCTCGTGCGAACCTCGGCGGAAGCCCGGTCCGCGATCGCCAGCCGGTTCCGCTACGTGCTGGTGGACGAATTCCAGGACACGAACCGGGCCCAGGCGGAGCTCGTCGCGATCCTCGCCGAGGAACACCGCAACGTGACCGTGGTGGGCGACGACGACCAGGCGATCTATGCCTTCCGCGGGGCAGCCGTGGACAACATCCTCGCCTTCCAGGATCGCTACGTCGGAGCGCGCACGGTCGTGCTGCGGCGCAATTACCGGTCGCAGGCACCGGTGCTGGACGCGGCCTATCGCATGATCCGGTTCAACGACCCGGATCGGCTCGAGGTGCGGACCGGCGTGGTCAAGCGACTGCGAGCCACGCGCCGGACGGCGTCGCCGACGCCGGTCAGACTGGAAGTCTTCGCCACGGGAACGGACGAGGCGGACTGGATCGCCGCCGAGATCGGGCGTCGAGTGGCCGCCGGGGCGGCGCCGCGAGATCACGCGGTCCTCGTACGGGCAAACGGTCACGCGGACCCGATCCTGCGGGCGCTGAACATGGCTGCAGTCCCGTGGCGGTTCTCCGGGACGTCTGGTCTGTACGCGCGTCCGGAGGTCCGGCTCCTCCTGTCGTTCCTTCGGGGCGTGGCTGACCCGGAGTCGAGCGTCGACATCTACGCACTGGCGGCGTCGGATCTCTACGGACTCGGCGGGGAGGACCTGACCGCCATCGTCAACATGGCCCGGCGGCGCAACCGGTCCGTCTGGGCCGTTCTGTGCGAGCTCGACGAGCAGCCCGGGATCCTGCGCGTCGGTCCGGACACGCGGACGATCGTCCATCGGCTGGTTACGGATCTGCGGACGTACGTCGAGGCTGCGCACGAACAGCCGGCCGGCGAGCTGCTCTACCGGTTCCTCCGCGGTAGCGGGATGCTCGCCCGCCTGGCGGCGACCGATTCGGTGGCCGCCGAGGAAGCCCTCGGCAACATCGCCCGGTTCTTCGAGATCGTTCGGGCGCAATCCGCCATCCTGGCCGACGACCGGGCGATCTTCGTGGCGCGACATCTCGAGACGCTCATCCAGGCCGGCGACGATCCGGCGACTGCCGAACTCGATCCGGACCTGGACGCGGTCGCCGTGCTGACCGTGCACAAGGCCAAGGGGCTCGAGTTCCCCGTGGTGTTCCTGCCCGGGAT
>JBKJXL010000077.1:0-2593 GCA_046716225.1 Candidatus Limnocylindrales bacterium
ACCGTCGGCTACGAGAAATTCATCATGGACGCGGACCAGTGCGGGATGATGGCCGTCTTCACCGCCGGCCTGGACCTGTCGGACAACGGCCAGGCGCTCGACGCGATCCTCACCAATGAGCCGGGCACGCACTACCTCGGCAGCGCTCACACCCTGGCCAACTTCGAGAGCGCGTTCTACCGCAGCGAGATCGCCGACAACAACAGCTTCGAGCAGTGGCAGGAGGACGGCTCCCTCGACGCCGCCCAGCGCGCGAACGCCATCTGGAAGAAGCAGCTGGCCGAGTACGAGGCGCCAGCGCTCGACGCCGCGATCGACGAGGCGCTGCTCGACTTCATCGCGCGGACGAAGGCCTCGATGGCGGACTCGGAGGTCTGATGGCCGTCCTGTCGCGACGGCGGGGGCTGGACGCCCCGGCGCGGGCGGCCCTGCACGGCGCCCTGGCGGACCCGACCTTCGAGCTGCTGCCGCTGAAGAACCTGCCGGACCAGATCCCGCACCTGCCCGCCGGCGCCCGCGTGTCGGTGACCGCCTCGCCGGCCAAGGGCATCGATGCGACGCTCGATCAGGCTGCACGGCTCCAGGGCGACGGCTTCCGCGCCATCCCGCACCTGTCGGCGCGGATGATCCCGGACAGGGCCAAGCTGGCCGAACTGCTGACGCGCGCCCGTGAAGCCGGGCTGACCAACGCGTTCGTCGTCGGCGGCGATGCCGACGAACCCGGGGAGTACCTCGACGGGCTGTCGTTGCTCCGGGCCATGACGGAGTTGGGCCACCCCTTTGAGTCGATCGGCTGCCCGGCGTATCCGCAGGGCCACCCGGACATCCCCGATGCCGCGCTGGCCTCGGCGCTCGTCGACAAGGCCCCGTTCGTAGCGCATGTCACGACCCAGATGGACTTCGATACGAAGGCGGTCGCGGCCTGGGTGCAGGCCCGCCGAGCCGAAGGATTCGCGCCGGCGGTCATCGTCGGCGTGCCTGGCGTCGCGGACCCCCAGAAGCTCATGTCGATCGCGGCCCGGATCGGGGTCAAGGACGCCAGGCGGTTCCTGGTCAAGAACCTGCGCTTCGTCACCGGCCTCGCCAGGTCCGGCGGTTTCTACAAGCCGACCGGCTTCGTCGGGGGGATCGCCCCGCTCCTCGCCGATCCGGATGCCCGCGTGACCGGGTTCCACCTGTACACGTTCAACGCCGTCGAGGCCACGGAGGCCTGGCGGCACGCCTTCGTGGACGACCTCGCGGCCCGGTCGTGATGCGCTGGGACGAGGCGCTCCAGGCTCATGTTCCTGCCACTCGTCCATGTCGTGATCGTTGGGCCGCGGATCACGCCATCGAACGGCCGGCATGGGCTGGACCGCACGCGTTCACGAGCTCGGCCACGCTCGAATCAGTCGCCGACGGGACGGCCAACGCCGCCGAAGGTGCACGTGGTGGACGAGTGGCAGGAATTCGCTCCCGGGACCCCGTCCACGTCGGCGGGCGGCGGGCCGGCGGATGACCGAGGCGGACCGGCTCGCCCTGTCGGGAACGTTCGCGGGCTTCCCGGAACGCCTCACCGCAGCCGCCCGTGCCGCGGAGGGCCGGCCCGTCCCAGCCGGGGAGTGGGGCCCGAGCGACGTCGTCCGTCATCTCATCGCGGTCGAACGGGCCGTCTGGCACGTCCGGTTCGCGCAGGTCGCCGTCGACGACGACCCGCAGTGGGACTGGACCGAGCCCGGCCCGACGCCCGAACTGGAGGGTGCGTCGCTCGACGAGATCCTTGCGGTGTTCGAGGAGGTCCGTGGCCTGACCGTGGCGACCGTGCGGGCGTTCGGCCCGGCCGGCTGGGCCCGCCACGGAACCCACGCGACCTACGGTGTCCTGGACGTGGCCGGGCTGCTGCGCCTGGCCGCCGACCACGACAACGAGCACCTGCGCGGGATCGCGACGACCGATTGATGGCCGACCTCGCGGTCTGTCACGCGACCGCAAGCTCCCGAGCGTCCGACGCCTCGGACTTTCACGGCCACAGCTAGCCTTGGTGTGTGGCCATCTTCGCAGCGCTGTTCGTGTTCGGCTCGAAATTCGTCGGGAAGATCCTGACCACGGGCCTATCGGCGCCCGTTCGACCCGAGCGACGATCGCCCGCGTCGGTTCGGCCCGGCCGCCGCCGCCGATCTTGAGGCGATCGACGTCGAGCTCGCCTCGCTGAACGTGCCATATGACGAGTGGGAGGTGCTGTACCGCCAGCGCCTTCAGGTCGAACGCGATCTGCGGGCGGGCGCCATGGCCGAGGACGCGGTGCTCGGTGCGGGCGGTGTCGGGATTTCGACCGCGGGCCAGGACGCCATCGCCGACACGCTCGACCGAGCGGGGGACCTTATCCCGTGCCGGTGTCGCGGCCGTGGTCGAGGCTGCCGCCGACGGCGAGACGACGCAGGCGCTCGATCGCGCCGCCGGTCCGGAGTGGCGGTGGGCTGCGCGAATGGGGCCGTCGTATCGGCCGTAGCGAGCCGTCGCCCCCGCTCCCAACCCGCGGGACCGGCCCCGGCCGGACCTACGCGCCGGCGAGCCAGTGGCAACTCCCCCTGTTCTGGAGCCGCCGGCCCCGGAA
>JBKJXL010000078.1:0-6881 GCA_046716225.1 Candidatus Limnocylindrales bacterium
GGCCTGCACCTGCCCGATCAGCGTGCCGGACCGGTACCAGAAGCGGATCTCCGGCCCACTTCGTGACCGGATCGACCTCGCGATCACGATGCCGCGCGTCGCACCAGCCGCTCTCGTCGCGACGGAGGCGGCCGAATCCTCGGTCGATGTGGCGACGCGAATCGCGACGATCCGTGCGGCCGCCGCCGAACGGCAGGGTGGCCGGCTGAACGGACGACTGACTGGCGACGATCTTCGAGCCGTCGTCCGCCTGACCGGGACGACCCGGCGGCACGTTGCGGCGCTGGCGGACCTCGAGCGAGCCAGCGGGCGCGGGATCGAGCGACTCCTGCGGGTCGCCCGCACGATCGCCGACATGGGAGGCGATGACGCCGTCACCGACCGTCATCTCGACGAGGCGGCGTGGTTCCGCTCACCGGACGCCCGGAACGTTGCGGCTCGGGCGGTCTGAGACGTGCTGGGCGTGAGCGCGGTCGGGCCGCGTGCGGAGGATGCTGCCATCGGCTCGGACCCCCGGTCCGCGGAGCGCGAAGCCTGGGCGATCCTGGCCGCTGTCGACGGTCTCGGACCGGTCGGGTTCGCCGCGCTGCTCGGCCGGTTCGGCAGCGGCCGCGAGGTCCTTCGGATCGCATCCAGCTCGAACGGCGTCCGCATCCTGGCAGGGTCGCGCCCATCGCCCGAGCCGGACGGGGACGTGCGGCAGCGACCGATCTCGCTGGCCCTGGCGACGGCCATCGCCGAAGCCGTCGATCACGGCGATATCGCGCTGGAGCGGATCCGTGGCCTCGGGCTGTCGGTGGTAACCGTGGACGATCCGGCCTATCCCACGCGGCTGGGTGCCATCGACCTGCCGCCGCACCTGCTGTTCGTGCTGGGGGATGTGACCGCCCTGGAGCCGCGCCGAGCCGTCGCCGTCGTCGGGACGCGGCGTCCGAGCGACCGTGGCCGCGCGATCGCCGCGCGGATCGGGGCCGCCCTGGCCCGGGCTGGCGCGTCAGTCGTCTCGGGCCTCGCGGTCGGGATCGATGGCGCGGCGCACGATGCGGCATTGCGCGCCGGCGGCACGACGGTCGCGGTCATCGGGGGCGGGCATGGGTCGCTATATCCGCGCGCACACGCAGCGCTGGCCGATGCGATCGTGGCCGGGGGCGGAGCGGTCGTCTCGGAGCTGGGTCCGGACGTCGCGTCAACGCGCGGCACCTTCCCACGCCGGAACCGCATCATCAGCGGCCTCTCGGACGCGACCGTCGTCGTCGAGGCGCCCGCACGGAGTGGCGCGCTCATCACGGCGTCGTGGGCGCTCGAGCAGGGCCGCGAGTGCTTCCTCGTCCCGGGCACCATCGACAGTCCTGAGAGTGCCGGCTGTCTGTCGTTCCTGCGCGAGTTCCCCGATGGCGCCCGGATCGTCGCCGGGATCCCGCAGCTGCTGCACGACCTGCAGCTCGCGCCCGGGACACCGACCGCGCCGCTGGCGTCCGCTACCGTCGTCGCACTCGGCGTGACCGCCGGCCAGGTCGCCGACGGCCTGGTCGCCGGACTCGCGACGGTCGATGAACTCGTCGCGGTGACGAGGTTGCCCGTCGCGACGGTCCTCGCGAGCCTCACGATCCTCGAACGGCACGGGCTCGCCGTGGGTGTCCACGGCCGGTATCGGACCGCCGGCACGCTCGCGGCGCAACCGCCGCCCCACGTTCGACGCCGCTCACGGTCCCTTGCCCGTTCTGACGACCCGGTGCTACCCTGACCCGCGGCGCCACCCCAGATGGCGCCTGGACCCCCTGCGGGGATCCCCAACGCCGCAGTCAGGGAGCGTCTATTGCTCAAGGTCGCCGCCGCGGTGCTGGCCGTCCCGATCCTCGCCGTCATCTATGTGACGTCGGCCCTGCGTCGTTCGACGCTGGTCCGGAACGGTTCGGCGCTGGCCATGGGCGGCATCCTGGCGGTGGGGGTCGTGCTCGCCGGATGGCCCACTACGGCCGCCGCCACGCCACCCAGTACGGTCCTCCCGATCACCGACGCGGCGTTCGGACCGGTCGTCAGCACCGGGGCCGGCCTTGACGATCCGATGACGATCATGTTCTCCACCCCGATGTCCACGGCATCGGTCGCCGCCCTGACATCCGTGACCCCGCCCGCCGACGTGGACTTCAGCTGGAACCCGGACGGGACCCGACTGACCATCGTCCCGGCCGGCGGTTGGGCGCCCGCGACCTTCCACACAGTCACGGTCGCGGCCGGCGCTCTCGCCCGAAGCGGACAACCGTTGCTCGGTCCGGTCCGTACCGGCTTCCTGACGCGTGGCGCTACCACGACCACGATCGCGGCCTCCGAGACGGCCGGGACACGAGCCGTGGCATCCACGGCGTTCGACATCGTGTTCGACCAGCCGGTCGACCCGGATGCCGCAGCCGAGGCGATCAGCATCGAGCCGGCGGTGATCGGGACGCTGACCGAGACCGGCTCGCCCGCGGATGGCATGCACTATCGATTCACGCCGACCGACGGCCTCAAGGCGGACACGCGCTACCGACTCACGATCCGCGGCCTGACCGACCTGGAGGGTGGTCCGATCCCGGCGGCGGCGCTGCTCGTTCGCACGACCGAGGCGGGTGCCGTCGTCCGCTTCCGACCGCGCGACGACACCCTTGATGTCGCACGCGACGCGGTCCTGTCGGTCCGCTTCACGACGGCCATGGACCGGGCCAGCACAGCGAAGGCGTTCAGGGTCGCAGCCGGCGGAACGGCCGTCGCCGGCAAGGTCACCTGGGCCGAGGGCGACACGGTCCTCGTCTTCAGGCCATCGGCCCTGCTGCCGTTCTTCAGCCCCGTGTCGATGACGGTCGGCGCCACCGCCATGACGGCCGACGGCACGCCGATCGCGGCCGCGGCCCGCGGCCTGTTCCGGACGGTCGCCAAGCCCGTGGTCGTCGCCACCGCTCCGTCTGGCGGTTCGGGTTCGGGGAGCTCAGGGGGCTCGAGTTCCGGCGGCGGTGCTGTCGGTGGTGGAAGCTGGGGTTCGGTCGAGGTCTACTACCTGGGCCTGATGAACTGCACCCGGACCGGCGGCGTGGTCACGTCAACGGGTGCCTGCAGCAGCCCCGGCGGACGGAATGTCGCGGCGTTGAAGCTGGACAGTGGGATCAGCTCGAAGGTGGCGCGGCCGTACGCCAAGAAACTGGCCACCACCAACCAGTGCACCCATTTTATCGGCGGCAATCCCGGCGATCGGCTGCGCGCGGCGGGCTACACGAGCTATCGCTGGGCGGAGAACCTCGGTTGCCGGTCTGGCGGCGCCAAGGCCTCGGTCCTGGGTTCGCACCTGTTCTTCCAGTCCGAGGAGTCCTATAACGGCGGCCACTGGGTCAACCTGATGAACGCGGCGTACGACCGGGTCGGGATCGGCGTCTGGGTCTCGGGCGGGCGGGTCCGGCTGGTCGTCGACTTCTACCACCCCTGACCGGACCATCGTCGGGGGGACCGCGCCCCATCGCATCGATGACGATGCGCGCGTGATCCGGAATGTGTGCATCCATCTCAACGGTGAACAGCCGCTCCTTGCGGACCTGTTCGAGCTGCCGTCGACGGAGGACGTCGCGCTGCGCTGCACGAACCTGCGCGCGATGAACGGCAAGCGCCCGATCTTCGCGGACGACTCCGCCTCGGTCTTCTACTTCCCGATGATCCACATCCGGTTCATCGAGGTTCCGCCCAGCGCGATCGCCGGCGGCGACGTCGACCTGCCGATGCCCGTGCCGGTGGTCGCAGGCAACCAGCTCGAGGCTGGTCCGGCCGACGACGAGCTGGACCTCGAGATCGACGAGGATTTCCTGCGCCGAGTCCGCGAAGCCTGACCGTCCCGGGCCGGATAGCTGGCCGTGCAGGACCCGGTGCTACACTCCCGGCCGTGCCCAAGAACCTCGTCATCGTCGAATCCCCCGCAAAGGCCCGGACCATCGAGCGCTACCTCGGCGCCGACTACCAGGTCCTCGCGTCGTATGGCCATGTCCGCGACCTTCCCGAGAACCCGGGCAAAGGCAAGTTCGGCGTGGACGTCGACCACGACTTCGAGCCGGAGTACGTCGTCTCGGACGACCGGAAGAAGCAGGTCGCCGACATCTCCAGAGCCGCCAGGACGGCGGACGCGGTGTACCTCGCCACGGACCTCGACCGTGAGGGGGAGGCGATCGCCTGGCACGTGGCCGAGGCGGCCAACATCCGGCCGGAGCGCACTCGACGGGTGACCTTCTCGGAGATCACGGAGCCCGCCATCCGCGAGGCCTTCGCCAACCCGCGCGACATCGACCGGCATCTCGTCGACGCGCAGCAGACCCGGCGCATCGTGGATCGCCTCGTCGGCTACACGCTGAGCCCGCTCATCGGCCGGAAGGTCCAGCGTGGTCTCTCGGCCGGACGCGTGCAGTCCGTGGCCGTCCGGCTGGTCGTCGAACGCGAGCGCGAGATCAGCGCCTTCACGGCGCGCGAGTACTGGTCGATCCAGGCCATCCTCGCGACCGCGACCGGCGAGACGTTCCCGGCGGAGCTCGTCAGGATCGATGGGGCGGCGATCGAGATCTCGGACGAGGCGACCTCGGACGCGCACGTGGCCGCGATCGGCGACCTGCAGCCGGTCGTCACCAAGCTCGGAACCCGGACGCAGAAGCGGTCGCCGGCAGCCCCGTTCACGACATCCACCCTCCAGCAGGAGGCCAGCCGGCGGCTCGGCTTCAGCCCGAAGCGGACGATGGCGGTCGCGCAGCACCTGTACGAGGGTGTCGAAACCCCCGCCGGACAGGTCGGGCTGATCACGTACATGCGAACCGACTCGACCGCGATCGCCGGCGTGGCGATGGGCGAGGCCCGCGACGTCATCGGTGCCCGCTACGGCGAGGCCTACACGATGCCCAAGGGCCGCGTCTACAAGACCAAGTCCAAGGGCGCCCAGGAAGCCCATGAGTCCGTGCGACCGACCAGCTTCCAGCGCGATCCCGACACCATGGCGACCTTCCTCAAGTCCGATGAGGCCCGCCTCTACCGGCTGATCTGGCAGCGCGCTCTCGCCTCGCAGATGTCGCCCAAGGAGCTCGAGACCACGACGATCGATCTGGCCGACGGGCGCTATGAGCTACGCGCCTCGGCGACCAAGGTGCTGTTCGATGGGTTCTCGATCGTCTACACGGAGGGCCGCGACGACGCGTCATCGGATGATGAGGAAGAGGCCGGCGCGAGGCTGCCGGACCTCGCCGTAGGCGCCGTCACGAGCGTCGTCGACGCCAGGCCCACCCAGCACTTCACCGAGCCGCCGCCGCGCTTCACCGAGGCCACCCTCATCAAGGCGCTCGAGGAGCACGGGATCGGCCGTCCCTCGACCTACGCCGCCACGATCTCCACGATCACCGATCGAGGCTATGTCCGCATCGAGGAGCGGCGCCTGTTTCCGGAACCGGTCGCGGAGATCGTGACCGACTTCCTGGTCATGCACTTCGGGGCGTACGTCGATCTCGCGTTCACGGCTCGGATGGAGGAAGAGCTCGACGAGGTCGCCAGCGGGGAGCGCCCGTGGGTGCCGCTGCTGCGCGCGTTCTACGATCAGCTGAAGGTCGACATCGACAAGGACCCCGAGGCGCCACCGCCCGAGGCGACCGACGAGGTCTGCTCCCTCGGTCACCCGATGGTCATCAAGCTCGGCCGGAACGGCCGGTTCCTCGCCTGCTCGGAGTATCCGGAGCACAAGGAGACGCGGCCCGTCCCGGGCGACGAGCCGCCGCCCCAGCCGGGGACCGGCGAGGTCTGCCCCGAGTGCGGCGAAGGCACGCTCGTCAGCAAGAGCGGGCGGTTCGGGCCGTTCGTCGGGTGCTCGCGCTATCCCGAATGCAAGTTCATCAAGAAGGACGGTCCACCGCCACCGCCACCGCTGCCGTTCGAGGTCGTCTGCCCGAAGAACCAGGACGGTCATCTCGTGCCGCGTCGCGCGCGACGGACCGGGAACCTCTTCTGGGGGTGCTCGAACTACCCACGCTGCGACTACACGGCGAACGACGAGCCGCTGGGCGGCCTGCACGATGTCGACGACGGGGCGCTCGCACGCAAGGGGGAGGTCGCCCTGTGCCTGACCTGTGGCTCGACCAGCGAGGCCTCGCCGGACGCGATCGTGCCCGGTCAGCGCTATCCCGGTGGTCCCGCGAATGCCGAGGCGATCGCCCGGCCGGCGCGTGGGAAGCGCGGCACGGCGAAGGGCTCGACGGGACGATCCACCGGCCGGGCGCGAACCGGCGGACGCACGGCGTCCCGCGGCGCCACCCGACGCACGAAGCCGGTCGAACCCGCACCGGACGCGTGAGTGGCGTGGGGTCCACCGACCCCGCCCTGCGCCGGTTCCTCCGCTCGCTGGAGGCCCGCGACACCTCCCCGCACACCCGCCGCTCGTATGCACACTCGGTCGGGTCGTACCTGGCGTGGCTCGCAGAGCGCGGTGTGGACTGGCGCGCACCGGCCCGGACCGATCTGCGCGCCTATGTCGCGTCGCTCACGCCGGGCCATGCTCGATCGTCGGTCACGCAGCGCCTCGCCGCCGTCCGAACGTTCCACCTGTGGGCCGTTCGCGAGGGTCTCGCCGAGGGCGATCCGTGGGGTTCGGTGGTTCGGCCCCGTCTCTCGAGCCGGCTGCCGCGGGTCCTCGAGACGGACGACATCCTGCGCATGCTCGCGGTCGTCGATGCCGAGCTGGATGCCGACGGGGCCACCGCCCAGGGCATCGCGCTCGCCCTGCGCGATCGGTCGCTGATCGAAACGGCCTACGCCGCCGGCCTCCGAATCAGCGAGCTGGCCGGCGCGGAGCTCGCAGCGCTGGACCTTGGTCGCGGTGAGGTCCGGATCCTGGGCAA
>JBKJXL010000079.1:0-2832 GCA_046716225.1 Candidatus Limnocylindrales bacterium
ACGTCGCCGGACCAGGCCATCGCCAGCACGACATCGCCCGCGGCCATGCTCTCGACATAGGAGCCCCCGGCGCTCTGCCCGACGATGCCGGGCTTGCTCGCCGTGGGCACCTGGGCCAGCGCGGCATCGAACTCGGCCTGGGTCAGGGCGGCCGGATCCGCCCCCTGGTCGATCGCGGTCAGCCCGACCGTGTCGCGCATCTCGCTGAGGTACGTGATCTTGCCCTTGAACTCGTCGGTGTAGAACACCTTCAGCGACGTCTGAGGTCCGGTGATCGTTTGGTCAAAGCCGAGGCCGGTCATGCCGGACTGCCACGGGGCGGCGTACTTCGTGTCCGGGTCGAACGTGCGCCCGACGTAGTTCGGCGCGAGGTTCGCCTCGAAGTTCGGTGTGTTGGCCTTGTCGATGGCCTCCAGCCAGCCGAGGCGGACGAGCCGCCCGATCATCCAGTCCGTCAGGACGACGATGTCCCAGTCCGTCGGGAGGCCGGCTTCGAGGGGACCTGCGAGGCTCGTCGCGAAGAACCCCTCGTTGGCGTCGATGGGCTCCAGGTAGGTCACCTCGATGCCGGTCTCCGCGGTGAACTTCAGGAGGGTGGGATACGACCCGGCATCGTCGATATCGATGTAGCCGATCCAGTTCGCGAAGCGGAGTTCCGTGCCGCCGGTGCCGGCGGACGCGTCGGCGGACGCCCCGGCGGACGCGCCACTCGAAGGAGCGCTGCTGCCGCCCGTGCCCGGCGTGCCGCAGGCGGCGATGAACGAGGCGAAGCCGGCCATCGCCGACCCCTGCAGGAAGTGACGGCGGGTCAGGTTCGAGGTGATCGGAGTGGTGCGCTCGGTCATGACGATCCTCTCTCGTGGATGTGGCTTCAGGCCGATGTGGCGCTGGTGGTCGGTTCGGGGGTGGTTCCGCCATCCGTGGTGGCAAGGTCCGGGGCCACGATGACGAAGCTGTGATCCGGGTTCCAGGTCATGACGACCTGCTCTCCCGGCGACCACAGTTCCGCCCGCGTCGCTCGTTCCACATTCTGTTCGTAGACGGTCAGTCGCGCACCGCCGCGCGATTCCACCTGGTACTGCGTGCTCACGCCAAGGTAGGACGCGTCGCGGACGATCCCTTCGAGGCGATTGTGGCCATCCGGGACCGACTCGCCCTCCTCGCGCAATCGGAACTTCTCCGGGCGGACGCCCACATTGACCGTGATCGAGCCGTCGGCGGCTACTCGCGGGGCTCGGACCGAGGCGCCGTTGGCCAGGTCGATGGACATGTGCGCCCCATCCGACCCCGAGATCGTTCCGGCCAGCAGGTTGCTGATTCCCAGGAAGCCGGCCACGAAGCGGGTCGCCGGGCGTTCGTACAGGCTCTCGGGGTCGCCGAGCTGCTCGTAGCGTCCCCTGTTCATGACCGCGATCCGATCGGACATCGTCATCGCTTCTTCCTGGTCGTGGGTCACGTAGATGAACGTGATCCCGACCTCCTGCTGGATCCGTTTGAGCTCCACCTGCATCTGCTTGCGCAGTTTCAGGTCGAGTGCGCCAAGCGGTTCATCGAGCAGCAGGACGCCCGGCCGGTTGATGAGGGCTCGGGCGAGGGCGACGCGTTGGGCCTGACCACCCGAGATCTGGGTGGGCTTGCGCTTCTCGTACCCGGGCAGTTCGACGAGCTTCAGCATCTCGGTGACGCGCGCCTTGACCTCCGAGTCCTTGGCACCCTTGCGCCGAAGGCCGAACGCAACGTTCTCATGGATGGTGAGGTGGGGGAACAGGGCGTAGTTCTGGAACACGGTATTCACGTTGCGCTTGAACGGCGGCAGCCAGGTGACGTCTTGACCCTGGAGCTCGATGTAGCCCGACGTCGGCTGCTCGAAGCCGCCGATCATCCGCAGCGTGGTGGTCTTGCCGCAGCCGGACGGCCCGAGCAGGCTGAAGAACTCGCCGTTCCTGACCTCAAGGTCGATGTGGTCGACGGCGACGGCCTCGCCGAACGTCTTGACCACGTCAACCAGCTTGACGTCGATGGTGGGCACGCTGACTCCTGCGTCCACGCTAGTTCGCCCGACGATGGGCACGCATTCGCCTGAGGCGGACATCCGCCGCCGCCGTCAGGGCATGGCATCGATCGGGCCTGGGCCGAAACCGGTGGCGGCGAGGATACGAGCGCGCCGGTCCCGGCGTCAAGGAAGGCGCAGGTACGTCGCGTGCCTGGTCCGGGTGCCGCAACGGCGTCATCGGCAGGCCCGCGGTACGATATCGGCGCATAGGACGTCAGAACCCCAGCCACCTTCGGAAGGACTCCCTCGCCGATGAGCCTGATCACCGAGCGCGCCGTCATCGATGCGATGCGGACCGTCCAGGAACCCGAGCTCGGGAAGGACCTGGTCACCCTGGACATGGTCAAGAACGTCGCGATCGACGGGTCGGTCATCGCGATGACCATCGAACTGACGACCCCCGCTTGTCCGCTCAAGGACGAGATCGAGCGGACGACGCGAGCGGCGCTCGGTGGGATCGGTGCGACCGGGGTGGACATCACGTGGGGGGCCATGGTGCGCCGCGCCGCGCCGCGTCAGGCCGAGCAGCTCGTCCCCGGCGTCAAGAACATCATCGCCGTGGCGTCCGGGAAGGGCGGCGTGGGCAAGAGCACGATCAGCGTCAACCTTGCCGTCGCGTTGGCCCAGTCGGGTGCCTCGGTCGGCCTGCTCGACGGTGACATCACCGGACCGAACATCCCGATGATGCTCGGTCTGGAAGGTCAGCCCAAGGCGAGCGTGAACAACAAGATCCTGCCGCTCGAGCGCCACGGCGTGAAGGCGATCTCGATCCAGTTCTT
>JBKJXL010000080.1:0-5697 GCA_046716225.1 Candidatus Limnocylindrales bacterium
CGGGTCATCGGCAGGATCGAGACGGACCCGGCCGGCGGCCCGGCCGCTTCGATGATCTCGGCGATGGTCAGCATCGTGAGGGGGTCCGCGGACGGCGGCGTGAGCACAATCGGGTTGCCCGAGGCGATCGCCGGCGCCAGCTTGTGCGCGGCCAGGTTCAGCGGGAAGTTGAACGGGCTGATCGCCGCGATCGGGCCGATCGGGAACCGACGGGTGATCCCGACCCGGTCCCGGGATGCCGGCATGAGGTCGAGCGGGATGACTTCGCCGACCATCCGCTCCGCTTCTTCGGCGCCAAGCCGAAAGGTCAGGACCGCGCGGTCGACTTCCACGAGCGCGTCGCGGATCGGCTTGCCAGCCTCGAGGGCGATCAGTCGGCCCAACTCCTCACGTCGCTCGCGGATCCCGGCGCTGATCTCGCGCAGGATCCGGCCACGCTCGTACGCGGGCAGCGTGCGGGTGACCTGGAAGGCGGCGACCGCAGCCTCGACCGCCTCCTCGTACTGCTCCGGGGTCGCGTTGTAGGTCGCACCGGCCGGGGTGGTGGAGTCCGCCGGGTTGTCGACGACCAGGATGTCCGGCGACTCGACCCAGCGACCGGCCAGGAAGATGGGATGGGGCTTGGTCGCGGCGACGATGGCCATGCGATGCGGTCTCCTGCGCGTGCGGTACGGTGCGCATCATACGTCCGCCCTTGAAAGGATCCGACATGGCGAACCCGCGGGACCTGCGCGCCGCCCTCGTCGTCAAGCCGGGCACACGTGTCCGTCTGGCACGATTGGACCCGGGAGCGTCGCATGGCTTCGACAAGGAAACGGCGGTGCCGCATCTCGACCGCCAACTTGCCCGCCTCACCGACCCGCAGGACCGCTTCTGGGCCGAGTCGAAGCGGTCGATCCTCATCGTGCTGCAGGGCATCGACGCCGCCGGCAAGGACGGCACCATCCAGAAGGTCATGGAGGCATTCAACCCGCAGGGCTGCACGGTGTCGGCGTTCAAGGTCCCATCCACCGAAGAGCTCGCCCACGACTACCTGTGGCGGATCCACAAGCGCGTCCCGGGCAAGGGCGAGATCGGGATCTTCAACCGCTCGCACTACGAGGATGTGCTGGTCGTGCGGGTCCATAGGTTGGTCCCGATTAGGGTCTGGAAGGCGCGCTACGACCAGATCAACGCCTTCGAGCGGCACCTGGCGGACAACGGCACGACCATCGTGAAGTTCTTTCTGTCCATCGACCGCGACGAGCAGCGCGAACGCTTCCAGGCGCGCTACGACGATCCGACGCGTCACTGGAAGTTCTCGATGGGCGACCTCGAGGAGCGCAAGCGCTGGGACGACTACCAGGCGGCGTTCGACGAGGCGCTGTCACGAACATCGACCGACGCCGCGCCCTGGTACGTGATCCCGGCCAACCGCAAGTGGTTCCGGAACCTGGCCGTCGCCTCGATCCTGGCCGACACGATCGCGGAGCTGCGGCCGCGCTATCCGGCCGGCGAGGACCTCCCGCCGAACCTCATCATCGAGTGATCAACGACGCGTTGACGAACTGCGGGTTGACGAACTCGACACCGCCTTCCATACTACCTATGCTTCGATAGGTATGGAGGATGGTGGTAGGCATGTCAAGTACGGTCGGCGAACGCGGCCAGATCACGATCGAGAAGGCGATCCGCGAGGAGCTGGCGATCTACGCCGGCGACGAGGCGGTCCAGCGTGTCGTGGACGGCCGGATCGTCATCGAGATCGTGCCGGCCCGCCATCGGCGCTCACTGGCTGGCGCCCTGAAAGCGTCGATCACCATCGTCCCGACGGACGAATCCTGGGACGCCGTGCGAGAGGCCGCGGAAGCCGCGCCCGATCCTGACCGGTCCACTCGGTGATCTGCATCGATACGTCCGTCGTCGTGCGGTACCTGACCGGCCGCCCGCGAGCTCAAGCGGCTCGCGCTGCGGCCGTGATGGACGGACCGGCCGAGCTGGCGCTGACGCTTGTCGCGATCGTCGAGACCGCCCACGTCCTGCGCACGCAGTACGGCATCGCCCGCGAGGCCATCATCGACGCCCTGCTTGACCTGATCAGGCGGGAGGACATCCATGTCCTTGGCCTACCACACGACGACGTCGTCGAGGCGTTCGTGCTCGCGAGAGCGATGCCCGGTCGACCGATCCCCGACGCGCTCATCGCGATCGGGGCGCGATCCGCCGGTGCCCTGCCGCTCGTGACGTTCGATCGCCAGATGGCCCGCTACGGGGTGCCGACGCAGGAACCGTGAATCCCAGCATCAGCCGGGTGCTTCAACGCCTCTGCTGTTCGGTCGGCCTGCTGGCGTTCGGGTCGGGCACCGGGTGCGCCGTGTGCGCCGTGTGCGCCGTGTGCGCCCGATGACCATGTGGGACAACCACAGTGCCCTCCGTGTCTCTGCGGTGCATGTGACGCACCGGATCGCCGGCAAGACCGATCATCGTGGCCGAGTGGTGCGCCTCCCGACCGGGAACGACATGCAACGGGCGCTGCTCGGCGCATATGGTCGCCCCATGCACATCGCCCCAAGGCGGGACGCCCAAGGCGGGGCGCCCAAGGTGGACCAGAACGGGCGCCAGAACGGGCGGCGCAGCCAGCCTACCGGCTCTTGCCGCCCCCGAACAACGTCCCGAATACCCCACGGATGAAATCCTGGCCGACCTTCGACGTGACGACCTTGCCGCCCGTCCTGAGTGCCGAGTCGATCGACCGCTGGCGGGCCCGGTCAGCGTCCGTCTTCGCCTTCGCCTGGGCCTTGCGCTCGCGTTCGGCGGCCTTCTGCGCCGCCGCCAGTTCCCGTGCCTGTCGCGCGATCTCTCGCTGCTGCTGCGCCGGCGTCATGGTGTTCATACCGGTCGCCGTCGTCGGGTCGACGCCCTCGCGCATCGCGGCATCGGCGACGGCGGTCCGCGCCGCGACCAGCCGGGCATTGATCATCTCGTAGGCGCTGTCACGGTCCACGGTCGCGCCGTACTTCGAGGCGAACGTGCTCGCTGCGATGGCGGCGTGGAAGGCCTCGGGAACGATGGGCGCCATCAGCGAGTCGGGCGCGAGCAGCCGGGTGGCGGCCAGCGGCGTCGGCACGCCCCGTGACGACAGGACGGTCACCAGCGCCTCGCCGGTCCCGAGCGAGGTGATCGTCTTCTCGACGTCGTAGAACTCGGTCATCGGGAACGTCCGGGCCGTCTTGCGCAGCGCGTCGGCGTCATCGGGCGTGAACGCCCGGAGCGCGTGCTGGATCCGATGGCCGAGCTGCGCCAATACGGACGCCGGGACATCGGTGGGTGCCTGGGTCACGAAGTAGACGCCGACCCCCTTCGAGCGAATGAGGCGAGCGGTCCGCTCCACCTGGTCCATCAGCGCTTCGGACGCGTCGTCGAACAGGAGATGGGCCTCGTCGAAGAAGAAGCACAGCTTCGGCTTGGGCAGGTCGCCCGCCTCGGGCAGGCTCTCGTAGAGCTGGGCCAGCAGCCACAACATGAACGTGCTGAACAGCCGCGGCTGGTCCATCACGTCCGACAGCTCCAGGATGCTGATGATCCCCTGCCCGTCGGCCGTGGTGCGCAGCAGGTCGTCCACATCGAACTCCGGTTCCCCGAAGAAGACGTCCGCCCCTTCCTGCTCCAGGACCACGATCGACCGAAGCAGGACGCCGACCGACGCGCTCGACATCCCGCCATAGTCGGCGAGGATCGGCTTGCCCTCGTCGGACGAGAGGAACTTGAGCGTGGCCGCCAGGTCCTTCAGGTCCAGCAGCGGGAGGCTGTTGTCGTCGCAGTACTTGAAGATCAGGGCCAGGATGGATGTCTGCGTCTCGTTCAGGTCCAGCACCTTGCCCATCAGCAGGGGACCGAACGAGTGGACGGTGGCGCGGACCTGGGGGCCAAGCTTGCCCGAGAGCGACAGGAATTCACACGGGTGGCCAGAAGCCTCGAAGTCCCAGGCGAGCGAGGTCACGCGCTCCTGGAGCTTGGGGTTCGTCGCGTCGCCGGGTGCCGCCAGGCCGGTCAGGTCGCCCTTGATGTCGGCCACGAAGACCGGCACGCCCGCCTTCGACAGTTGACCGGCCAGCAACTGGAGCGTCTTGGTCTTGCCGGTCCCGGTGGCCCCGGCGATCAGCCCGTGGCGGTTGAGGATGGAGAGCGCCACCTGCACTCGAGCGTCGTTGAAGACCTCGCCGTCATGCATCGGACTGCCGATGACAAGCCCTGGCTCGGACAGGGCGTAGCCCGTCGTCATCGCCTCGCGAAACGCCTGATCCATGTGACCTCCGAGGGGCGGATGGGTGCTCGTCAGGGAGGCGCAAGGGTATCATCGGACGGACCCATGGCAGGCCGCGATGGCACCCCCTTGGAGGACAGCATGAAGCTCGAAGACGTCGAGGGCATCGGCCCGATCGAGGCCGAGAAGTTCGCCCTGGCGGGGATAGGGACCGGGGACGCCTTCCTGGAGCAGGGCGCGACGGCCGGTGGCCGGGCCGCGCTCGAGAAGGCGACTGGCATCAGCGGCACCCTCATCCTCAAGTGGGTCAACCGCCTGGACCTGATGCGGATCAAGGGCGTCGGCTCCGAGTACTCGGACCTGCTCGAGATGGCCGGGGTGGATTCCCCGGCCGAGCTGGCCCAGCGCAACGCGGCCAACCTCGCGACCACGTTCCAGGAGGTGGTCGCGGCACGGCCGGACACCGTGCGGCGCGTCCCGTCGGAGGCCGAAGTCGAGGGCTGGATCGCCGAGGCGAAGGCCCTCCCGAAGATCGTCGAGCACTGACGTCGCGCACCGACGTGCGACCGATGGGCGGCTTCAAGGAGTTCCTGACCAAGTCCAACGCCATGGCCCTCGCGATCGGCGTCATCATCGGCGCCTCGCTGGGCAGTCTCGTGACGACCCTGGTCAACGCGATCATCATGCCGCCCATCGGCTGGGTCCTGAGCGGGTTGGACTTCGCTTCGCTCAAGACGGTCCTTGGCACGAACGCGGCCGGCGAGGAAGTCTCGATCGGATGGGGACTCTTTCTCAACGCCCTCATCGTGTTCGCGGTGGTGATGCTCGTCGTCTACCTGATCAGCAAGCTGTTCATCAAGGACGAGGGCCCCGCCGGTCCGACGCCTGAGGAGACGTTGCTGGCCGAGATCCGCGACGAACTGCGCCGCCGCCCGGTCTGATCGCCGCCCGACTCAGCCGCCGTCGATCGCGCGCGGGTAACTGCCCAGCACCCTGACCATCGTCGTCACCGCCCGGAGGCCCGCCAGTGCGGCCCGGGTCTCCGGCGCCGTCGCGTCCGCATCGAGCTCCACCCAGAAGACGTACTCCCACGCCCGTTCGCGGCTGGGCCGCGACCCCAGTTCGCTCATGTTCAGTCCGTACTCCGCGAAGACACGCAGGGCGGCGAGCAACGTGCCTGGCTCGTTCTTGACCGCGATGACCAGCGTCGTGCGCATCGGGCCGGGGGCCGCTGGCGTCGGCTCCGTCGCGGCGAGGGGCGCTGGTGGACGAAGCACCAGGAACCGTGTCCGGTTGCCAGGCAGATCGCCGATCTCGTCAGCCAGTACCTCCAGGCCGAACAGGGCCGCGGCCCGCGGCGACAGGACGGCGGCGGATCCACGCTCCGCGCGGTCCACGATCGACTTGCCGGCGCCGGCCGTGTTGTAGGTCGTCAGCAGCTGCCACGGGCGCGC
>JBKJXL010000081.1:0-6542 GCA_046716225.1 Candidatus Limnocylindrales bacterium
GCCCGTGGCCGAGATGACGTCATCGACATCGACGGCCACGTCGTCGCCGCCGTCGGTCCGGCGCAGCGACACGTGGAGCACGCCGTCCTCGCTACGCTCGACGCGGTCCAGCGCGGCATCCAGGATCGCCACGCCGCCACCCAGGACGTTGTCCTCGTAGGGCTGGACGTAGCGGGCCCGGACGCCGACCAGCGTCCTCGTATCCACGGACAGCTTGGCGTGGGACGGGGAAACGAGCAGCAACTGGCGAGACCACGGCAGCAAGCCGTTGGCCAGCTCGAACCCCGAGTTCTGCTTGCCGACGATCAGGACGCAGCGTCCAGCGTAGCTCTCGGCAGGGCGGACGTCCGCGTAGTGATGACTGAACTCCATGCCAGGCCCGGGCGGGGTGAATGGCTGGGCGACCCCGACCGCCACGACCAGGACCCGGCAGGTGTATGGCCCGTCGGTCGTCTCGACCGTGAACGTCGCGCCATCCGGACCCTCGTGTCGCTGCGTCCCGGTCCAGGTGCAGCCATATCGCACGTCGATCGCGGCTCGCTCCGCGAAGGACGCCAGGTTGGCCTCCATCTCCGGGCGGGACGGGAAGTAGGACGTGCCGTCCATGAACCCGGGCTGGAGCGCCGTGGCGTCGGCCTCGTCGGCCAGCAAGCTGTTCCAGTCATAGCGCTCGTACGGGCGGCTCCCGCGATCCACCGGGGCGAACGGCTTGGTCCAGGACAGGAGGCGCTGGAAGTGCGGCCAGCGGCGGAACATGCCGCCCGGCGACGGATCCGATGAGATGACCGCGTGGGCGATGCCGTTCCGCCGAAGCGAGTACGACACCTGGAGCGCTCCAGGCCCGCTGCCCACGACGACGCATGGGTAGTCGCCCGGCGGGAACGGTCGGGTCAGCTCCGCCATCGGTTCGCGGCGCGCAGACGCCGGGCCTGGACCTGGAGCATCCGGTACATGACCCGCGGGTGTCCGGTGAGGAACCCCTCCACGGCCGGACCGGAGAGCACCAGGCAGCGCAGTGTCCCGACCGCGACGATGTCGGCGATCGGCGACTCTCCCAGCAGGATCGACACCTCGCCGAAGAAGTCCCCGCGCCCGAGGCTGGCCCGCTCCGTCCCGTCGACGACGACCCGAGCCTCGCCCTCCAGGATGACGTGGAATCCGGACCCGCTCATCCCTTGCCGGAGGACCCGCTCGCCGTCCGGGTAGACCATCTCCTCGAAGGTGTGGACGACGCGCTCCAATTGCGGATCGGTCAGGTCGGCGAACAGGCTGAAGCCGGCGATGGCGTCGACCAGGGCTTCGCGTCCAGCCATGGATCCAGTCTCCCGTGTCAGCCGACGATGACGACCACTCCGACCGCTCCATCGTACGCTCCGGCCGGTTCGGTTGACGGCCCATCCCCGCACGGCGCAGCATGGTGGCGCTTGAGTCGGAGGCCCGGTCTGGTAGTCCATCGGAGGCCCGGATGACATTGTCGCACGACCGCAGGGCGGAGCTCCTGTCAGCGGCCCGCCTGTTCGATGGCGTGGATGCTGCCGGCATGGCCCGGCTGGCCGAGGTCGTGGTCGAAGTGGACTTCGCCCCGGATCACGTCATCGCCCGGCAGGGCGACATCGGCAGTGGCCTGTTCGTCGTCACGTCGGGCGCTGCCCGGGTCGTCCGCGACGGCCGCACCATCGCGGACCTTGGTCCCGGCGACTTCTTCGGGTAACTGTCCGTGCTCGACGGACGACCGCGGACGGCCCAGGTCATCGCGACGGGATCGACAACCTGCCTGGCCCTTTCCACGTGGGACTTCGAGGCCGTGGTCCGAGACGAGCCCTCCGTCGCGTTGGCCATCCTGCGCGGCCTGGCGGGCCGCCTGCGGGACCTCACCGAGGCGAAGCGGCATTGAGCCGCGACGGAACCTGAACGCATGAGCGGTGATCGGGTGGGATCGCCCGGGACGTCCACCTTCCTGTTCACCGACATCGAGGGCTCGACCCGCCTGGAGCAGCGGATCGGGACCGAGCGGTACGGCACGATCCGCGAGCGTCATCGGGCCATCCTGCGGCACGCTTTCACGACCCACGAAGGCATCGAGCAGGGCACCGAGGGGGATTCCTTCTTCGTCGTCTTCCCGAGCGCTCGTCACGGTGTGGCGGCCGCAGTCGACGGCCAGCGCGACCTCGCCGCCGAAGCCTGGCCGGACGATGCGACCGTCCGCGTCCGGATGGGCCTCCACACGGGCGAGGCGCAACTGGTCGGCAGCAGCCTGGTGGGACTCGACATCAACCGCGCGGCGCGGATCGCGGCGGTCGCCAACGGCGGCCAGATCGTCGTCTCGGACGCGACGCGTGCCCTCGTCGACGGGTCGCTGCCGGACGGCGTCTCCGTGCGCGATCTCGGCCAGCACCGACTGCGCGACCTCGGCATGCCGGAGCGGCTGGCCCAGGTGGAGGCGCCCGGCCTGCCGCACGACTTCCCATCGCTGCGGTCGCTGGATGCTCGTCCGAACAATCTGCCGACGCAGCTGACGACCTTCGTCGGGCGTGAACGCGAGCTGGCCGAAGCGGCCGACCTGCTCCGCGCCACTCGCCTGCTGACCCTGACCGGCCCGGGCGGGACGGGCAAGACCCGCCTCTCGCTGCAGGTCGCCGCGACGACGGCGGACGCCTATCCGGATGGCGTCTGGTTCGTCGCCCTCGATGCCGTTCGCGAGCCTGACATGGTCGCTCCGGCGATCGCCCGGACACTGGGGCTGGCCGACGACGCTGTCCGGACCACGGTGGATGCCGTCGTCGATCGGATCGGTGACGACCACGTCCTGCTGGTCCTCGACAACTTCGAACAGGTCGTCGGGGCCGGGCCGACGGTGGCGGAGCTCCTCCGCCGCTGCCCGAACCTCTCTGCCCTGGTCACGACGCGAGTCGCGCTTCGGGTCTCCGGCGAGCAGGAGTACCCGGTCCCGGGCCTGCCGGCGCCGCCGGATACCCGCCATCTGTCGGAGATGGACCGGCTGAACCTGCCGCTCGCGCTCCGCGAGCACGACCTCGAGACGCTCGCCACGTACGAGGCGGTCCGCCTGTTCATCGCGCGCGCGAGGGCCGTCAAGCCGAGTTTCACGGTCACCAACGCCAACGCACCGGCGGTTGCCGCCATCAGTTCCACGCTCCATGGGATGCCGCTGGCCATCGAGCTGGCGGCGGCCCGGATCAAGCTCCTGACACCGGACCAGATCCTGGTGCGCCTGGAGCACCACCTCGAACTGCTGACGGCCGGCGCGCGTGACCTGCCCGAACGCCAGCAGACGCTTCGCGGGGCCATCGCCTGGAGCTACGACCTGCTCGATGACGGGGCACGACGCCTGGTCGACCGCCTGTCTGTCTTCCGAGGCGGGTTCCAGCTCGAGACCGCGGAGGCCGTCTGCGGGCCGGCGGCCGACGTCGGCGGCGACGTCATCGACCGGATCGGCGAACTCGTGGACCAGAGCCTCATCCGCATCGACGAGGACGCCGACGAGCAGCGGTTCTCCATGCTGGAGACGATCCGCGAGTACGCGGCCGAGATGCTGGACGCTCGGGGCGAGACGATGGCGATCCGCGCCAGGCACGCGGACGCGATGATCGAGCTGGCCGAGCTGGCCGCGCCCATGCTCTCCGGCGCTGGGCAACGAGTGTGGCTCGACCGGTTGGAGCAGGACCACGACAACCTGCGTGCCGCATCGGACTGGGCGGCATCGGAACCGGCGCCGGATGTCGCGGTCCGGCTCGGCTATGCCCTCTGGCGATTCTGGCAGCAACGCGGCTACCTGACCGAGGCGCGCGCACGCTTCGAGTCCATGGCGAGCCAGGGCTGGGATCTGGACGCGTCGACTCGGGCGAGGTTCGCGGAGGCGTTCGGCGGTATCGCGTACTGGCAATCCGACCGCGCCGCCGCCGCGCGCTGGTACGACGAGGCACTGACCATCTGGCGGACCCTGGGCGACCGGCGCGAGATCGCGAATGCCCTGTTCGATCGCGCCTATGCAGACCTGATCGTCATCATGGGCGGCACCCTGTCGGTCGCGCACATGGAGTCCGGTCGCGCCATGCTCGAGGAAGCGCTCGCGATCTATCGGTCGCTCGACGACAAGGCCGGCGAAGGCAACATCGTGTGGGGCCTGGGCAGTTACTACTACTTCACCGCGGATGCCGCCAGCGCCGAGACATGGTTCCGCCGATCGCTGGAGCTGCATCGGGAGGCCGGACATCGCACCATGGAGGCCTGGTCCCTCCATATGCTGGCGATCGCGGAGATCGGCCAGCGGAAGTTCGATGAGGCGCTCGAGTCCGGACAGCACGCCCTGCGTCACTTCCACGAGGTAGGTGATATCGCGGGCGTCACCCAGGCGCTGGACAACCTGTCGATCATCGCCCTTGCCAAGGACGACCGGGATCGGGCTGGACGGTTGTGGGGTGCCGCGCGACAGCTCCAGCAGACGAGCGGGACGGACCTGGCCGGCTACAACAAGCAGGTCTTTTCGCTGTTCGACGTCCCGACCCCGGTAGCGGCCATGCCACCGGATGTCCTTGCTGCCCGGATGGCCGAGGGGGCGGCGATGAGCTTCGATGAGGTCACCGCATATGCGCTGTCGATCGATGGCGAGGTCGCGAGGCAGCATCACGAGTCGACAGGGTAGGCCCAGGGTGCGCCCCCGACTGGGCTAGACTGACCCTTCGATGAGCGCCCAGCCGACCACCCCCGAGCCGACCCGGGAGAAGACCGGGATCCCGAAGAATCCCGGACGCCGCGACCTGGGCCTCCAGGCCAAGCTCCTGTTCCCGGATCGCGAGATCGTCGAGAAGTTCTACGTCCCCATCATCTACACCGCGTGTCGGACGTGCTATAGCGAGCAGGATCCGCAGACGATCTTCCAGCGCTCAGTCGCCGGCGACTTCGATGCCCAGAAGATGCAGAAGCTCATCTCGTCCGTGATCGAGTCCGGGCACGGCTCCACCATCGAGCACGTCGTCTTCACGTTCGCGATCAGCGGCGTGTCGCGGACCCTGTCGCACCAGCTCGTCCGGCACCGCGCGGGCGTGGCCTTCGACCAGCAGAGCCAGCGCTACGTGACCTACAAGGGCGCCGCCACCATGCTCCCCCACTCCATCGCCGAGGGCGATCCGGACCTGCGCGACCGCTACGAGGCGCAGGTGGACGGCGCCCTCGGGTTGTACGGCGACCTGCTGGGTGCTGGCGTGCCGGGCGAGGACGCTCGCTTCGTGTTTCCCAATGCGACCCGGACGAACCTGGTCATGACGACGAACCTGCGGGCCCTCATCCACATGTCGGGGCTGCGGCTGTGCACGATGGCCCAGTGGGAGATCCGTCGTCTGTTCCAGCTCATCCGCCACGAGATCTTCACGGTCTCGCCGTTCCTGGGCTCGTTCCTGGCGCCCAAGTGCGTGCCCCTCGGCTACTGCGACGAGTTCAACAACCGCGACGGCCACTGCCCCATCCGGCCGCACAAGGACCGCGTCCTCGAGGCCTGGTCCGAGAAGGCCGCCGCTGCCAGAGCCGCGGGCCGGAACCTGCCGGTCGCCTGAAGCGGTTCGCGGGTCGGGCCGCGGGTCAGGCCGCGGGCACTCACGGCGACGGCTCGCCCGCAGGGCACTCACGGCGACGAGGTCACGGCTTGCGTCAGACGCAACCATCGTCGCCGGGCCGGTTCCACCGACCCGACCCGCGTCGATCCCTTGCGCTGCATGCACGTCCGCGACACGGATCGCTCAGTCCCTGCACGTGCCGCAACGACCACAGCTCGTGGGGCCCATCCGGCGACGTAGCTTGCGCCACATGCAACGCAATGCTGGATCCCTGCGCCTGGTGCAACCGATTCGAGAGGCTGACGGCCCGTCGCCTGATCGCCCGCGCGCCGGTCGCCCGCCAGGCGTACGCCGATCGTGTCGCGGGTCGGTCAGGCCGGAGCGAGCGCGAGATCGGCCAGGAACCGGCGGACGACCCGGGCCAGCCGTGGCCCCGCGATCGCCCCGGCCTCCATGACCTCCTCGTGGGTCAGTGGCCCGCCGCTGTAGCCGGCCCCGGCGTTGGTCACCAGCGACACCCCGCAGACCTCGAGACCGACCCAGCGCGCCGCGATGCATTCGAGGACCGTGGACATGCCGACCGCGTGCCCACCCAGCGCAGCCAGCATCCGGACCTCCGACGGCGTCTCGTAGTTCGGCCCGGTCAAGCCGACGTAGACGCCCTCCACCAGGTTCACATCTTCGGCGACCGCCGCCTCGCGGAGCCGGGCCTGGAGCCGCGCGCTCCATGCTTCGGTCAAGTCGGGGAAGCGCGGCCCGATCGAATCGGCGTTCGGTCCCAGCAACGGGTTCTGGCCGGTGAGGTTCAGGTGGTCGCGGATCAGCATGAGCGTGCCCGGGGCGAAGGACGGATCGAGCCCGCCCGACGCGTTCGTCAAGACAACGGCGGCGGCGCCGAGCCGGCGGAACAGCAGCACCGGCTGGACGACGAGGCCCGGGGCGCTGCCCTCGTACAGGTGGAGGCGACCCTGGAGC
>JBKJXL010000082.1:0-4176 GCA_046716225.1 Candidatus Limnocylindrales bacterium
CCGTCGCTCAGCTGCCCGATGCAGACCCCGAACAGCCCGAACCCGATACCGGCCAGGAGCGCGAGTCCCAGCCCGGCCGACCGACCGCCGGCCGCATCCCCCACCCGCGACACGAGGATGACCGCGACGATCGCGACTGCGATCCCGCCGATGGCGACCTGGCTCGGGAACCCCTCGGTGACGAAGCTCACCGCGACGGGGATCATCGCGGCGAGGACGGCGGTGACGGGCGCGACGACGGCCATACGGCCGATCGACAGCGCGCGATATAGGCTGGTGATCCCGATCCCGCCGGCGATGCCTCCAGCCACGCTCCAGGCCAGATCCGTGCTCGTGAAGAGGGTCTCGCCGAGGAGCAGGGCCAGGCCCAGCGCCAGCGACATCCCGACGATCTGCGAGATGAACACCACGCCGAACACCGGCGCTCGGCGGCTGGTGAGGCCGCCGCCGAAATCGCCGGCGCCCCACGCGATCGCCGAGGCGAGCCCGAAGACCACGGCGCCCGGGGCGCCGGACGGGACGGCGATCAGGAGGACGTCTCCGCGGGTTCGGCTTCGTCCGTCGCGGTGGGACCGGGCAGCTCCACGACCGAGTCGGCCGCGCTGTCGTAGCGATCGGATGTGGTCATGTAGATGACCTGGAAGTCGGTCGCGATCGACGTCAGGAGCTGGAGGGCCCGGGTCGCCCGCGCGTCGTCGAGTGTCACGAACGGGTCGTCCATCAGCAGGGGCGGTCGTCGATCGCCGGTCACGAGCCGGACGAGACCCAGGCGAGCCGTCAGGTAGACGAGGTCCAGCGTGCCCTGGCTGAGCGCGGACACCTTGACCCAGTCGCCCTTCTCGGGCGCCATGACTTCGATGTCGAGCGTCCGGTCATCCACCTGGACCCGGCGATAGCGGCCGTCGGTGACGGCCGCCAGATCACCGACCATGTGCTTCTCGAGGTAGCGCGTCACCGTCTTCATCGTCGCGCGCTCGGCATCGTCGATGGCCAGCAACGTGGCGGCGTAGACCCGGTGTCGGCGTTCGAGGGCGGCTAGCTGCTCGCGCCAGGCGGCCAGCCGTTCGGCCTGGGCAGCGACCTGCTCCGCGTCGACGGTGTTCGATTCGACTCGGGCGCGCGCGTTCGCCTCATCGTCGCGGGCGCCTTCGAGCGAGACCTCCTGCGTCTTGACTTCCACCTCGAGTCGCTCGCGTGCTCGAGGCTCCTTGGCCACGGGGCCGAGCGCTTCGAGCGCGCTGGTCTTCTGCTCGATCTCGAGCGCGGCGCCGTCGCGCATCTCGGGCAGCGCTTCGCGCGGCTCCTTGCCCACCAGCCCGTCGAGCTGGGCGTCCAGCTTCTCGATCTGCTGGACGTGCGCGTCTTCTCGAGCGAGCAGGTCCTCGGCTGCCGGCAGGTCATCGAGACCGAGCGACTCGAGCTGCTTGGTCGTGTCCGCCTCGAGCATGAGGAGCTCTTCCTCGAGGTCGGATCGACCGCGTAACCGGCGATCGATCTCGACGTCGCGAAGCTGGGTCTCCATCTTCGAGCCACGCCTCAGCCAGATCGCGACGACGGCCAGGACGAAGCCGACCCCGGCGATGATGAGGCCGACGATCATCGGCGCCGGCCCGAGGTCCAGCACGTTCATCGCCTGTCCGGCGAACGCGAGCCCGGCGACGATCAGGCCGAAGATGACCAGCGGGATGGACCAGCGCGACAGCGGCTGCCACCGCGGTTCGGGGGCGACGTCGAACTGGACGTCCACTTCGTCCGACAGGATCGCCCGCAGCTCGCGCAGTCGCTGATCGCCGACGCGCAGCCGCTCCACGACCTGGCGGAGGACAGGCAGGGCGTTCGGCGACGGATGCGTCGTTGCCAGTGCGGCGACCGCCTCGCTGACCTCCACGGCCTGGCGGTAGCGTTCGTAGCGTTCCCTGGCGGCATCCCGTTCCGCCATGAGCCGCTCGGCCTGGCGCGCCTTCTCGAGGAGACTTCGACGCTCGGCCAGCGAGGTCTCGGCGTCGGCTCGGCGCTCGCGGGCGGCCGACAGGCTGTCCCGGTCGCGCTCGAGCTGGGCGAGGGCCATATCCCCCTGCTCCACGCTCGCGGCAGCCTGGGCGACGGCTAGTTCGGCCACCTTGAGCCGGCCCGGGTTCTTGTCACCCTTGGTCGTCAGGTCGTGGACGGCCTTGTCCAGCTTGCGGCGGGCGTGGCTGGTCCCCCGATCCGCGCCGCTGATCGACGCCTGGAGGCGATCCCGAAGCGACGCCTCGTCCCGGGCGAGGCCGGCGAGTTCCATGTGTCGGATCGAGCCGGTCGAGCGGAAGAATCCTTCGTTCGGGATGCCGGTGAGTTCGGCCAGCACCTGGTCGGCGAGGGCCGGGTCCGAGATGGTCTGCCCGTCGTAGCGCAGGTCCACGGTCCCCTTCGCGCCGGCGAACGTCTTCTCGAGCGTGCCGGATCGGGAGCCGTCGTCCTCGTCCTGGTCGAAGTCGATCGCCACCACGGTGAGCGCGCCCTCGGCCGCGTCCCACGGCCTGAGCGACTCGAGGTCGCCGGCCGCGCTCGTGACGCGTCGGGTGATGGCCAGTTCGATGGCCCGCTGGATGGTCGACTTGCCGGCCTCATTGGGGCCGCGGATGACGGTCAGCCCGGGCGACAGGTCTATGTCCAGTTCGCGATACCGGCCAAGGTTCTGGACGCGCAGCCGGCGGATCCTCATAGCGAGACCTCGTGTCCCGCCAGCAGCAACCGTCCGAGTCGAAGCGCGTCGCGCAGTTCGGCCGCCTTGACCTGAGCTTCGGACGTGGGCTCCGGGGTCCCTTCGAGCTCGGCGATCCGCGCCTCGAGGTCCCGGATGAAGGACCCGGCGATCGTGTCCGGTGACGGGAGGGTGCCCTCGGTCATGGCCGGCAGGGACACGTCGCGGACCCGCACCTTGAGGAAGGAACGAGAGAGCGCCGTCTCGACCTCGTCGGTGTCGATGTCGAGTTCGTCCGGACGGACGCCGACGATCCGGACGTCCAGCACGAGGTCCGGATCCGCCTTGGCGGTCAGCGTCGAGACGAGCGTGGGCTGGCTGGAGATGCCGGTCGCGTCCAGCTCGAGCTTCTCGAACGTCGTCGCCCCGACGGTCCGCTCCTCGACCGTCACGGACCGGGCCGGGCCGTCGTTCGAGCACTCGATCAGCAGGACCTTGCCCGCCCGATCCTGGTCCAGCGCGACCGCTTCCGGGGCGCCGGCGTAGGCGTACGTCACGGCTCCGGCCTTGCTGACCTGGGCCGAATGCCAGTGGCCGAGTGCCAGGTAGTCGAGGCCGGACGCGCCGATCTCAGTGGTCGTGATGACGACTTCGTCCCGGTCCGTCTTGCCGGGGATGGCGACGGAGCCGTGGACCAGGCCGATGCGCCAGGTGGCGGCGATGCCGTCCACGTCCGCCTTGAAGCCCTCGAGTGGGCTCGATGGCGCGCGCTTCGTCGGGAACACAGGCCCATGGACGATCGCATCGCAGGCCGCCAGGTGGACGAATGGCCGGTCCGGCCGCAGGACGGTGACGTAGTCGTCGTCCGCACTGCTTCCCGCGAGCGACGGCAGGTCGTAGGCGCGGTAGATGGACGCGCGATCGTAAACATCGTGGGTGCCGGGGATGAGCACCGTGCGGATGCGCGCATCGACCAGGCGCTTCAGCTCGGCCGCGACGCGCTCGGCGGAACGGCGCGGCTGCACATTCGAATCGAACAGGTCCCCGGCGATCAGGAACAGGTCCACCTTCTCGACGAGCGCGAGATCGACGGCTCGCGAGAACGCGGCGAACTGGCGCTCGCGCTGTGCGGCGGCCTGCTCGCCCATGTCGTCGTGGCGTGCACCCAGGTGCACGTCTGCGGTATGGATGATCCGTAGCATCCGGTGCGGGCTCGCCTCCTGATGGGTCACGGGGCCGGCGCGACCGGGGTTTCGTGCGAGCGAGGCGCCCCCATGACTCCCCGCTCGCCACCCCGGATGTTCGAGGGCCATTGTGACAGGTACGGTGTCGCGGCGGCTCGCGCCCGGACCCGCTCGCCTGAAGGATCCTGAGAGTCGTTGTATCCTTCGGGCACTACAACCGGTGCGTCCCAACGGCAGAAGCGTCTGCCGGCACCTGGGACGCGATGATTCGCCCGTCTGTCGGCTCGACCCCGTCGTCCCAAGTGCCGG
>JBKJXL010000083.1:0-11113 GCA_046716225.1 Candidatus Limnocylindrales bacterium
GTACAGGGCCTCTTCGGCCAGGCCGGCGATCGCCTCGATCGCGCGGTCGGTAATGCCCCGAAAGAGCGGGATAGAGTGGAGCACCTGGGTCGTCGTCGCCATGCATGGACCTCGTTCGATGATGTGAGACGGCGCGAACGATAGTGACGGAGTTTCAACGCCTCGTTAACGACTGTCACAAGGCGAACGACTGGCCCGCTACAGCCAGACCCGCCACGACCGCGATCTGTGGCACGCGCCCGGTCCACAGCGCCGCCAGGCCCACGCCGGCCAACGCCACCTCGAGGGGGCCGTGAAGGGCACTGGTCGCGACCGGGGTGATGAGCGCCGCGAGCAGGATGCCCACGACGGCGGCGTTCGTACCGCGAAGGGCTGCGGCGAACGCCGTCGAGCCCCGAAGCCGGTCCCACGACGGCAGCGTGCCCCATACGAGGAGGAACGACGGCAGGAAGATCGCCACGACCGCAAGGACTGCGCCGGGCAGGCCATTCGGACTCGGAGACATGGACGCTCCCAGGTAGGCGGCGAACGAGAACATCGGACCCGGCACGGCCTGCGCCGCTCCGTACCCCGCCACGAAGCGGTCCTCGTCGATCCAGCCCGGCACCACGACGGCCTCGCTCAACAGCGGCAGGACGACATGCCCGCCGCCGAACACGAGGGCACCCGATCGGTAGAACGCCTCGACCAGGGCGAGTGCCTGGGACTCCACGAGCCGGACCGCGACCGGGAGGCCGACCAGGAGACCACCGAACACGAGCAGCATCGCGATCCCGGTCCGGCCACCGATCCCAGCCCGGATCGGATCGCTGGCCCCGACGGCCGGGGCCCGGAGGAACCGCCAACCGAGCGCGCCACCCATCACGATGACAAGGACCTGGACCGCCTGGACGGGCACCGCCAGCACGGCCACGGCCGCCAGCACCGCCATCGCTGCCCGCGGCAGGTCTGGCGTCAAGGTCCGGCCCATCACCCAGACCGCTTGGGCGACCACCGCGACCGCCGCTAGCTTCAGTCCCTCCACCCAGCCCGACGCCACAGTGGTGTCAGACGTGAGCAGGCCCAGCGCGACCATCGCGACGACGGAGGGCAGCGTGAACCCGAGCCACGCCGCGACGCCACCGAGGTAGCCCGCTCGTAGCGTGCCGATGGCGATCCCGAGCTGGCTGCTTGCCGGGCCAGGCAGGACCTGGGACAGCGCGACAAGATCGCCGTACGTGGCCGCGTCGACCCAACCACGCCGGTCGACATACTCGCGCCGGAAGTAGCCGAGGTGGGCGATGGGTCCGCCGAACGACGTCAGCCCGAGCCGTGTGGCGACCAGGAGGACTTCCAGGAACGAGCCGGAGCCAGCCTTGGTCCTATCCCTCGTCAAGGGGTCGACTCCCATCCACTGACCGTACACGGTCTGACCCTACCGACGGCGAAACGCCGTGTTAACACGGGTCGCTATCCTTGACCATGGATGGCACGCACGATCCTCGTCGTCGATGACGAGCCCACGCTCCGCGAGACGCTGGTCGATGCGCTCGAGTCGGATGGATTCCGGGTCGTCTCCGCAGCCGATGGCCGTGAGGCGCTCCTGAAGTTCCGTTCGGAGCGGCCGGACCTCATCCTCCTTGACCTGATGCTCCCTGAGCTGTCAGGAGTAGAGGTCTGCCGGATCATCCGCGCCGAATCCGGTGTGCCCATCGTCATGTTGACCGCGAAGGACTCGGAGGTCGACAAGGTGGTCGGTCTGGAGCTCGGGGCCGACGACTACGTGACCAAGCCGTTCAGCCTGCGCGAGCTGTCGGCGAGGGTCCGCGCGCAACTCCGCCGCGCTGACCAGGCGGTCGCGGTCGAGTCGGCGCCGGCGATGGTCGATCTCGGCGACGTGCAGGTCGACCTCGGTGGGCATCGGCTGCTGCGTGATGGCGACGTGCTGCCGGTGAAGCCGAAGGCGTTCGAACTCCTGGCCTTCCTGATCCGACACCCCGGCCAGGCCTTCACCCGCGACCAGCTGCTCGAGAAGGTGTGGGGCTACGACTATGCGGGCGAAACCCGGACCGTGGACGTCCATGTCCACTGGTTGCGCAGCCAGATCGAACCGGACCCGGGTCACCCGGCCTTCATCCACACTGTCCGGGGCGTGGGCTACCTGTTCCGCCGCCCAGCCTGACAGGGTCCGAGGGAACGACACGTTGACCCGGTGATGTGACCGCGTTGACATGGCCCGCCCAGACTGCGGGCATGTCGATCGCAGCTCGCCTGCCCCGGCCCGATCTCGCATCAGGATCGCGGCTCGGCGGTGAACGTCGGATCGGCAGCTCCCGGCCGCCGGCGGTACTCCTCCCAGTCGGCGGCAACCTCGCTCCAGCTCCTGCGCCGGCACCCGAGCGGGTGTTGGCGCGGGATGCTCTCCGCCTGATCCGCCTGGCTCGAACGACCGGTCGAGTCCCGCCCGCCTGGTTCGACGAGGACCAGTCGCGAGAGATGGAACTCGCCAGGCGTCAGCTCGACCCGATCCGGTCGCGCCGTTCCCTGGCTGCGTCGTATGGGCGAGAGGCATTCCACCGAGCCGGTCGCGGTGACGCACCGATGGTTCGCATGGCCTACGTCCTGCGCTGGATGGAGCTCGGCCCGGATCGCGCCTGAGCGACCGTGTCAGCTTGTCTCGAATCGACCGCGCGATCCGTGTATCCACGCGCCATCGCCACGCTCAACTCGACTGACGGTGGTCCGCGGCGATCAGGTCGGCCGCCTTGGCGCCGACCATGACGACGGTCATGTTCGGGTTGACCCGAACGAGCTCCGGGAAGACGGATGCGTCGGCGATCCTGAGGCCCTCGATCCCACGGACGCGGAGCCGTGGATCGACCACCGCGCCGGGATCGTCGCTCGCCCCCATCCGGCACGTCGCGCTGGGGTGGTAGACCGTGTTCGAGTACCGGCGAACAAAGGCGCCGAGCTCCGCGTCCGACTGCAGCGTGGCACCGGGCGCCGCCTCCTCCACGATCCAGTCTGAGAGCGCCGCGGTCCCAGCGAGGCGACGAGCCAGGCGGACCCCCTCCACGAGCAGTCGCTCGTCGCGTCCCTCGGGGTCGGTGAAGTACCCGGGGTCGATCAGGGGCTTGTCCGATGGATCCGCGGACGCCAGACGGACCGTGCCGCGGCTGGCGGGCCGCGCGACATTCGGGGCGAAGCAGAAGGCCCGGGATGGGTGGGCGAGCTCGGTGAAGGGCGCCGAATTCAGCCAGTAGGTGAAATGCCCGATGGTCGCCTGGACGTTCGGCTCGGCTTCGCCGCCCAGGGCGGCGTACATCCCGAGATCGAGACCATTGAGGCTGGAGCCGGGATCCCGTGAGGACGCCCAGGTGACCGGTGTCTCGATGTGGTCGGACAGGTTCGAGCCGACGCCTGGCAGGTCGACGACGACATCGATGCCCAGCGCCCGCAGGTGATCTGCGGGCCCGATGCCGGAGAGCATCAACAGTCTCGGCGTATCGATCGCTCCGGCGGACACGACGATCTCGCTGGTCGCGTGCACCACGCCACGATCCGTCTCGACCGCCACGGCCCGACCATCCCGGACCTGGATGCGGGTCGCACGAGTCTCGAGCCGCAGGGTCAGGTTGGCTGGCAGCTCGGACAGGGGATAGAGGTACGCGACTGCTGTCGACACGCGCGTCCCGACGTGTTCGTTCAACGAGACCCATCCGATCCCGTCGCGGAATTCGCCACTGGTGGTGTCGATCGTGGGGAACCCGAGCTCGGTCGCGGCCGCCACCCAGGCCTGGGACAGCTCCGCCTCCCGCGTGACCGGGTGGACACGCATCTCGGCGAAGACCCGATCGAAGTACGGACCGGTACCCGTCGCGTCCCAGCCCTCCGCACCCAGGGCGCTCCAGCGGTCCATGTCCGCGTCCGGCGCCCGCAGCGCCCATGAGTCGTTGTGGGAGCTGCACCCGCCGAGCATCCGCGCCCGGCTGATCCGAATCTGCGAGTTCCCGCGCGCCTGCGGGACGATCGGGTAGTCGTAGTCGTATGTCGGATCGCCGACGAGGGCGAGCGACTCCCTGAGCCGGAGTACGCGCGGATCGTGTTCGAAGGCTGGGCCACCCTCGATCAGGCAGACGCTCCGCCTCGGGTCGTCCGCCAGGCGCCGGGCGAGCACCGCGCCCGCGCTGCCGCCGCCGACGATGACGACATCGAATGTGTCGCTGCGGGCGTCCGAGATGTCGGGCCTCCGATCTCCAGTGGCGGTCTCGTCGGTCGAGCGCGACACGCGCTCCGCCGGGTCGCCGGTCCCAGCTCCGATGGTAGCGAACCGGGCGTCGTCGGATGACCCTCGACGCCGCACGCGAGAACGCCGCTATCCTTGCGCCCATGCGACTGTCCCATCTCTTCTTCGCCACCCTCCGCGACGACCCGTCGGATGCCGAGATGCCGTCCCATCGGTTGCTCCAGCGGGCCGGGTATGTCCGCCAGCTCGGCTCGGGGATCTACTCGCTCCTGCCGCTCGGCTTCCGCGTCAACAAGCGGGTCGAGCAGATCATCCGCGAGGAGATGGACCGGATCGGCTCGCAGGAGATCGAGATGCCGGTCGTCCATCCGGCGGACGTGTGGCGGCTCAGCGGCCGCTACGACGCGGTGGGCCCGGAGATGGGCCGGTTCAAGGACCGCAACGGGCGCGACATGGTCCTCGCGATGACCCACGAGGAGGTCGTGGCGTTGCTGTTGGCCGACATCGTGAAGTCGTACCGCCAGCTGCCGATGATGGTCTACCACTTCCAGACGAAGTGGCGCGACGAGCCGCGGTCGCGAGGCGGCCTCATCCGCGTCCGCGAGTTCGTCATGAAGGACGCCTATAGCTGCGACCGTGATGAAGCGGGTCTCGATGTCAGTTACTGGGCCCAGCACGGTGCCTACGTCCGGATCTTCGAGCGCCTTGGCCTGGACACGATCGCGGTGTCGTCCGACGTCGGGATGATGGGTGGCAGCCAGGCCCATGAATTCATGGTCCTCAACCCGGCCGGCGAGGACGTCCTGGTGCTGTGCGAGTCGTGTGACTTCGCGGCCAACCGCCAGGTGGCGGTCATCCCTCGCGTCGCGACCGCCTCGGAGGCGCCCTTGCCGCTCGAGGAGGTCGCCACGCCCGGCACGACCACCATCGCCACGCTGGCGGCGTTCCTGGGCGTCGGAGCCGACCGGACAGCCAAGGCGGCGTTCTTCGTGACCGGCGACGGTCGCCTCATCACGGCGATCGTCCGCGGCGATCACGAAGTCAATGAGACCAAGCTCGTCAACGCGACCGCGGCGACCGGGGGCATCCGGCCGGCCACAGTCGAGGAGATCAAGGCGGCCGGGATGGAAGCCGGGTACGGGTCGCCGATCGGGGCACACGACACCACGGTCGTCATCGACGACGTCGTGGCCGCCTCGGCCAACCTCGTCGCGGGCGCCAACCGCGAAGGGTTCCACTACCGCAACGTGAACGCCGGCCGCGACTTCACCGCGGATATCGTCGCGGACCTGACCAGTGCCCAGGCAGGCGACCCGTGCCCGAACTGCGGGCAGCCGGTCATCCTGCGCAACGGCATCGAGGTCGGCAACATCTTCAAGCTCGGCACGAGGTACGCGGTCGCCGCCGACGCCACCTACCTCGGCGAGGATGGCGTGGCGCGGCCCATCGTCATGGGCTCATACGGCATCGGCATCGGGCGGAACGTGGCCTGCATCGTCGAGGCGCATCACGACGACAAGGGCATCGTCTGGCCGGCCGAGGTCGCGCCATACGCGGCCCACCTGGTGTCGATCGGGGTCGCCAAGGAGCCGCGCGTCATCGAGACGGCCGAGCGACTCCACGCCCTCGCCATCGACGCCGGCCACGAGATCTTGTGGGACGATCGCGACGAGTCGCCCGGCGTGAAGTTCACCGATGCCGAGCTCCTGGGAATGCCCTGGATCCTGACGGTCAGCCCGCGCTCGCTGGCCGCCGGCGGCGTCGAGGTCACGCAGCGTGCGACGGGCGAACGATCCACCCGCTCGATCGAGGAGGTCGAGGCGCTTCTGCGGTCGCCGACTGCGTGACCAGGATCCAGCCTGGCCGCGATTCGCGAGTCTGGTGACACGCGGGGCCCGGCTGCTCCTGGCGTCCAGGGAGGATCGAGATGTGCCATGTCGCACACCTTCCCGTGGACAGGCGTCCTCCTCGCGAGTCTGGCCGCCGTTTGCCTCGATGCGCCCACCAGATGCACATCGATCACGAACGAGCACGGATGGATGGCCGAAACCGGCCATTCGTGCGGTCTGGGCGCGGAACCACGAGGGTTCTGTTGCGAATGTGCGCCTGACAGAGCGCACCGCCTGCGTTGGCCGTCCCCGGGGCGCCTGGCCTGGCTGTCGCTCAGCTCCGTGGTGCGACACCTAGTCCCCGGCCAGCTCCGCACGGGCAGCCGCGATCTGGGCCTCGTCGAACTTGGTCCCGTCGAGGGACACCACCGCCTCGCCGGTCTCCTCCAGCGCCTCCACGAGTTCTTCGGATGAGACATCGCCGGTCGGCAGCGCCTCGTCGACATCGTCCCCACGGTGGATCGAGAACGACACGCCCGGCGGGATGGACGCCGAGATGACCACCTCGGAGATCCGGTAGGGCGAGCGCTTCTGGCGTAGCGCGTTGTTGGTCATCTCCTGGAGCGCCGTGGCCTTGATGATGACCTCGGCGAGCGTGCCTGGATCGATCCGCTCCACGACCGTCGTCACGCCGCGGCGCGCCAGTCCCACGGCCTCGCGGGCCTGCTTGCCGAGCTTCTCGTGGGTCGCCGGGTCCGAGGCGGTCTTCGTGACCTGGGAGGTCACCTGACCCGCGGCGTCCGCCGCTTCCCCGGCGACCTTCCTGGCCTGCTCCGCGGCGCCTTCGGCCGCGTCCTTGGCTCGCTGCAGGAAGCTCATCTCGTGACGGCCCTCGTCGCGGCGCCGTCGGGCGTGGCGCCAGTTCGCTCAGGGTAGCCGCCGACCCGGCGCCGCGCCACTACGATGTGGCGCGTGTCGCCACGCCCCGTGCTCCCCGCCGACGACCTGTACGCCCGACTGGAAGTCCCGTCCACCGCCAGCCCGGAGGCGATCGAGCTCGCCTGGCGGGCCCTCCTCCGGCGGCACCATCCGGACGTGGCGGGCCCCGCTGGCCTGGACCTCGCCAAACGCATCAACGTGGCCCATGACTGGCTGAGTGATCCGGGCCTGCGTGCGCTGTATGACCGCGAACGCGGGCTGGCGGGCGGCGCGCGAGCCCATCGAAGCCCGCGCGATGCGACGTACGCACCGAGGGGCAGTCCGGACGTGGAGGTCCGGCGAGCCACCAGACCGCGTCGGACCGAACCGGCCGACGCCATCGCCCGGTTCCTGGACCGCATCCCCACCCTGAGCCAGGACGAGCTCGATCGGCTGGCCCTGGCCGACCCGACGCCGATCGCGTTCGTCGCCACGATCCGTCGGTTCATCTCGACCGAACGCCTGGCGGTGCTGGACTCGACCGGTCGAGAAGCCGTCCGCCGCCTCGGGGCTCACGCGGAGCGGGTGGGGATCCGCGATGCGGTCTTCGCCTACGCGGCCGAACTCATCCTGGCACCCGAGCTCGACGAGCTGCTGAGCGAGCCGTTCCGGGTGCGGACGCGCGAGCGACTGATGCGTGGCTGGGAAGCCGCGGTCGGCCAGCCCCGCTACGGCCCGAACGGCGCCTCGATCGTCGCGCTCATCGATCGGCTCGGCGCGCTGACCGAGCGCGAGGCGAAGTCGCTCTCGTCGAGTGGCACGCTCGAGCGGCTCGGTGACGAGCCTTGGCCGGCCGGCGTGTCGCCCGAAGACGAGGACGGCCTGCGGGTGTCGGCGGAGCTCGCCGCGATGGATGCCGCGGCCGCGGTCATCGCACCGGGTCTGGATGGCGCGACCCTGACCCGCGCGAGGCGTGCGGCGGCGCGGTGCGCCCACCTGCTCGTCCTGCGCCACCTCTTCGGGGATCGTGAGTTCGATCGAGCCATGGTCCCATGGCGACCGTGGCTCGTGTCTCAGCGCTCGGGGCCTGCCGCGCGCGTCCGCCACACCTACTAGAGGCGCCCGCGCGCACCCCGTGACGTCCGCGGCTGTGCGATGCTCGGTCGTATGGATCCGTGGGCTCTTGCCTCCGTGCTGGCGGCGGCCGTCGCCGTGATCGCCCTCGTCGCGGTGCGGCGCGCCCGGAACCAGGCGGCCAGCGCCATCCGCGACGCAGCCGACAGACGGGCCGGCCTGGAGCGGGCGAGCGCCGATCGTCGCCAGGCCCGTGACGAGCTCGCAGACTCGCTTGACCAGGGGATCCTCGACGTGGGGTCGAACCTGCACATCCTGCGGGCCAACCCGGCGGCCCATCTGTTGACCGGACGGGGCGCCGGCGACCTGGTCGGGCGCAGCCTCATCGAGGTGTTCCTCGACCCTGCCGCCGAGGCGGTCGCGAACGAGGCGATCGCGCGTGGCGATGCGGTCGGGGAGGCCAGGATCGCCGACGCCGACGGACCCACCATCGCGATCCGTGGCCGGAGGAGCGCTGGTGGAGGCGCCACCCTGATCCTGGCGGATGTCTCGGAGCTGCGAAGACTCCAGCGGATCCGGACCGAGTTCATCGACAACCTCTCGCATGAGTTGCGAACGCCCCTGACGACGGTGAGTCTCCTGGCGGAGACGCTCACGCGCGAGGCGGATCAGGTCGGTGACGCCTTGCCGCCCAAGATGCGCGATCGCATCGGCAAGATCGAGGTCGAGACCGGCCATCTGGTCCAGATGGTCAGCGAATTGCTTGACCTGTCTCGGATCGAGAGCGGCAGCAGCCTCGGCCCGCTGGAGGACGTGGACCTTGGGCGCCTTGCGACCGAGGCGACCGAGCGTCTGCGCCTGTTCGCCGAGCGACAGGGAGTCACCTTGAGCGTCGACGTTCGCGCACCGGTCCGACCCGTCCGCGGGGATCCCGACCGTCTCGGCTAGGTGCTGGTCAACCTGGTCCATAACGCGGTCAAATTCAGCCCGGATGGGGGCGACGTCACGGTCCTGGTGCGCGGATCAGCCGAAACGGTGACGGCATCCGTGACGGACCATGGGGTCGGGATCCCGAAGGCCGCACAGGACCGCATCTTCGAGCGCTTCTACAAGGTGGATCGGGCACGCGTTCGCGGTGAGGCGGGCGGGACAGGCCGGGGCCTGGCGATCGCTCGCCACGTCATCGAGCAGCATCACGGCCGCATCTGGGTGGAGTCCACCGAGGGAGTGGGATCCACCTTCTCGTTCGAACTCCCCGTCGCCTGACCCCGTACCGCGAGGACCGGATGGACCGACTGCACGTCGCCACGCTGAACATCCCGAATCTGGCCGATCGATGGCACGAACGCCTGCCGCTGATCGTCGCGGATATGGCCGCGCTGCAGCCGGACCTGCTGGGGCTCCAGGAGGTCGTATACGTCATGCAGCAGGATCGCCTCATCGGAGCGGCCGGCGAGGGTCGCTACGGCGCGGTGCGTGGCTGGGCCGGTCGGCCGGAGTACGGCAACAGCCTCCTCGTTCGCGAGCCGCTCCAGGCGACGGACGTCGAGCGGTTGGAGCTCGGCCTGAACCGCGCGGCGCATCGGGCGATCGTCGACCTGCCGGCCGGGACCCGCATCCTGATGGTCGTCACCCACCTGCATCACCTCGGACCGGACGTGGCCGCCCGGGACGAGCAGACGCGCGACCTCCTCGGCTGGCTGGACGGGGCGCCGGCCGTCGACGCCCGGGTCGTCGTGGGCGACTTCAACGCGGACCCGGCCGAGCCCACCGTGGCCCGGATGCGCGCCGCCGGCTACCGGTCCGCGTATGCCGAGGCGAACGGCGCGGACCCGGCCGTGACCTGGCCATCGGGGCTCCAGGCGCCGGCCATGGACACGGACGGCAGCCCCGAGTGCCTCGACTACATCTGGGTGACCGGCGCGGTCCGAGTCGTGTCGTGCGGCCTCGCGTTCGACCGACCGGATCCCGAGGACCCGACGCTCTATCCGAGCGACCACCTGGGCCTCAGCGCCCACCTCGAGATCGGGTAGGGGAGGGGCGATGCCCGGGCGGACGCTGCGGCTCGCACACCGCGGCGACTGGCGAAACGCCCCGGAGAACTCGGTCGCCGCGATGCAGGCAGCCATGGCCATCGCCGCGTGCGACGGGCTTGAGTTCGATGTGCGAACCTCGTCGGACGGTGTCCCCGTGGTCATCCACGACGCGACGCTGACCCGGGTCCAGGGCCAGACCGGCACCGTCGAGACGACGACCGCCGCGGTCCTGGCGGGACTCGACGTTCCCACCCTGACCCAGGTCCTGGCGGCCGCGGATCGCCGGGCGTTCCTGGACGTCGAGCTCAAGACGGTCCCCGAACCCAGCATCGTCGAGATCCTGGCGGCCGGCCGGGGACCCGAGCTGACCGGCGCGGTCATCAGCTCCTTCGACGAAGCGGCGCTGGTGCGGATCGGCCGCCTCGCGCCCAGCTGGCCGCGCTGGCTGAACAGCGACACGGTGGAACCGGCGGTCGTGGAGCAGGCGCTGGAGCTCGGCTGCGTCGGGATCTGCTCGTGGTGGGAGTCGATCGACCAGGATGCCGTGGATCGCGTGACCGCAGCCGGCCTGACCCTCAGCGCCCACACCGTGCGGGACCGCGCGACGTTCGACCGGCTCGCCAACCTCGGGGTGGCCGCCGTGTGCGTCGAAGCCGGGGCGCTCGACGGCTGACGCGTCCGTCAGGACGCGGCGTGCAGGACGATGCGACGCGGCTCGTGACGTGCCACGCTCCCTGCCTATGCTTCGGGCAGCGTCACGCACCTCGCGTGGAACCAAGCGTACCGATGGAGGATCGACCCGTGACCGATCAGGCCGACCTCGTCATCGTTGGCGCCGGCACGGTCGGCGGCTGGGCATCGGTCTTCGCGGCGGGGGATGGGGCCGGGCGGACGGTCGTCGTGGAGCGCGGACTCGCCGGCATGGGCGCATCGTCGCGCGCCGCCGGTATCGTTCGCGCCCAGGGCGGCACGCCATCGACGGTCGCCCTCGGTCGCTGGACGATCGACTTCTACAACGGTCAGCAGGCCGC
>JBKJXL010000084.1:0-2517 GCA_046716225.1 Candidatus Limnocylindrales bacterium
CTCCTCGGCCGCTGGCTTGACCCGGATCCCGAGCAGGAGGTCCACCACCTTGACGATGACGACGGTGGCGGCGACGGCGTACCCGACCGTGGCACCCACTGCGATGAGCTGATTCACCAGCTGCTGCGGGTTGCCCTCGATCAAGCCGGAGTACGCGGCCTGGATGCTGGAGGAGGCGAAGACGCCGGTAGCGACGGCACCGAACATACCGCCGACGCCGTGGACGGCGAAGACGTCGAGCGCGTCGTCCACCTTGGAGCGAGCCCGCAGGAGCGTCGCGCTGTAGCACAGGCCGCCGGCGACGAGGCCGATGGCCAGCGCGCCACCCACCGTGACGAACCCGGAGGCCGGGGTGATCGCGACGAGGCCGGCCACGGCGCCACAGGCGGCCCCGACCACGCTGACCTTGCGGGTGTGGATGTAGCTGACCATGACCCACGTGACCGTGGCGGCCGCGGCCGCGATGTTGGTGACGGTGAAGGCGTTGGCCGCGAGGCCATTGGCGGCGACCGCGGAGCCGGCGTTGAACCCGAACCAGCCGAACCACAGCAGGCCTGCGCCGAGGACGGTCATCGGGATGTCATGCGGCTCGGGATGCGTGCCGTTGAGGGCGCGGCGACCGATCATCAGGGCGACCACCAGGGCGGACACGCCCGAGCTGATGTGGACGACGGTGCCGCCGGCGAAGTCCAGGGCGCCGAGCCTGAACAGCCAGCCATCGACGGACCAGACCCAGTGGGCCAGCGGCGCGTAGACGATCACGGACCACATGACCGTGAAGAGGACGAAGGACCCGAAGCGCTTGCGTTCGGCGAACGCCCCGGTGATGAGGGCCGGCGTGATGGCCGCGAACATCAGCTGGAACGACGCGAACAGAACGAACGGGATCGTCACCGCGTAGACGGTCGACGGCTCCATGCCGACGTTGTTGAAGAAGGCGAAGTCCAGGCCGCCGATCAGGCCCATCCCGTTGACGTCCGGTCCGAACGCCAGGGTGAACCCGATCACGACCCAGACGATGCTCACGAGCGCGAGTCCGAAGAAGCTGTGCATGACCGTGGACAGCACGTTCTTGCTGCGCACCAGGCCACCGTAGAACAGGGCCAGGCCCGGCAACATGATCATGACCAGGGCCGTGGACATCAGCATCCAGGCGGTATCGCCACTGTCCATCGCGCATCGCTCCTTCAGCTCCGTCCAGGGCACTCGGGACGTGATGGGAACGCTACGGAGGCTGCGCCGCAAGGTCTGTGGCCCATGTCAGGGCGATAAGGTCGCGGTTCGGGACCGAACGCGATGGTCAGATGGTCGGAGGTTGCGGTTCGGCTTCGGTCGAGCGTGAGCGCCCGAACCAGGCGACCAGCGGGATCAGCAGCATCGGGACCTCCAGGGTCGAGTAGAGGAGTCCGCCTCCCGTCGAATTCGCGAGCGTTGTCACCCAGTCGGCCCACATGGCCCCGAATGGGAGGCACATCGCGACGAATACGGCGAGGGCGGCCCACCAGCTCCGGCGGTTCGCCCCGAGCAGCGCGAACGGGAACAGGCTGGGCTTGAGCAGCACGAACACCGACGGCCACCAGTAGACGACGCCGAGGGCCATCGCCGTCACGCTCCAGATGACCGGGTTGCCGGTCCAGGTCTTCAACAGGGTCGTCGGCCACGCCACGCACAGAGCGATGAGCGGCCACCAGGCGGGCGCCGGTCGCAACCGCCAGATGGCCCAGGCCGTCACGGCGATCGGGATCGCCCACCACAGGACGGCCGGGAGCACCGTGAACGGCACGAACAGCCACAGCGCGACCGGCGGATACAGCACGTCACCGGCCGAGATCGGGTACGGAGCGGCCAGCTGGTACGGCTCGAAGTACGACCCGTCGGCCAGCCATCGTGCCGCCGCGTCGCGATACAGCAGGAAGTCCACGCCGAAAGGCTGCTCGAGGGGGCGTGGCACCAGGAGGGCGGTGATCGCCGGGATCGCGAACATCGCGGCCGACATGAGCAGGGCCACCCGCCGCGGGTGCGTCGTCCAGAGGGTCATCGCGGCCCACCATACCGAACGAGCCGCCGACGATGTCGAGCCGACCGAGGAATGTCAGGCCGGTCGGCTCGTCCCCTCGATGATCACAGGCTCCGCGCCGGCCTGCTCGTCGTCGAAGTCGTTCCCGTCGACCGGCTTCAGGACTGTCCGTGGCTTCACGGGCGGCTTCGCGATCGTCGCCGATTTGTAGACCTTGCGCGCCATGAGCGCGAACTCGATGAGCGTGAGGAATGCGAACATCCGGCGCGGCAAGAAGCGAAGGAGGAACAGGCGCAGGAATCGGAAGATCATGCCCGCAGTATGGCCCCGGGCCGTGCGCCTTGACGAGTCGATCCGGCCCGCTGAGCGTTGCAGCCATATTGCGAGCCGGGTGGGATTCGAACCCACGACCAAGGGATTAAAAGTTCGCTGCACGAGTAGCACTGGCCTACACCGGCCAACACCCGCCTTTCGATTGGCGGGGATGCCCGTTCTTGGGC
>JBKJXL010000085.1:0-4944 GCA_046716225.1 Candidatus Limnocylindrales bacterium
CTGCTGGGCATCTGCCTTGGCCACCAGATCGTGGGTCGCGCGGCGGGCGCGGACACGCAACGCCTCCCGTTCGGACACCACGGCGCGAACCACCCGGTCCACGATCTGGAGCTCAGCCTCGTCCAGGTCACTGCCCAGAACCATGAAGTCCAGGTGGTCGGTGCCAGCCTCCCGCCCGGCAGCGGGTTCCGCGTCAGCCAGGTGAACCTCAACGATGGCTCGGTCGAGGGCCTGCGCCACCGCGAACTGCCGATCGAGACGGTCCAGTACCACCCGGAGGGATCGCCCGGGCCACTCGATGCGCTGGCCGTCTTCGACCGGTTCGTGGCGGCCGCGGCCCAGCGCGCGAGGGCGGACCTGTGAGCCCACCCGGCCCGAACCCCCCCTCGGTCCAGATCCTCGGGTCCGCGCCGGTCGTCATCGGGCAGGCCGCCGAGTTCGACTATGCCGGCACCCAGGCCTGCCGCGCCCTTCGCGCCGAGGGCGTGCGCACGATCCTCATCAACAGCAACCCGGCCACGATCATGACGGACCCGTCCGTGGCAGACGTCATCTACCTGGAGCCGCTCACCGTGGAGGCGGTCGAAGCCGTCATCGCGCGCGAGAAGCCGGAGGGACTGCTGGCCGGGCTCGGCGGCCAGACCGCCTTGAACCTCGCGATGGCCCTGTCCGAGGCCGGCGTGTTCGAGCGCCACGCCATCAAGCTTCTCGGCACGCCGCTCGAGGCCATTCGCATGGCCGAGGACCGCGAGGCGTTCCGCGACCTCCTCGATCGGATCCACCAGCCGTACGCCCCGAGCGTCATCGTCGACGGAGCCACGGATGAGGCACGCGATGCGTCCGCCGACGCGGCCCTCGCCGAGATCGGGCTCCCGGCCATCATCCGGCCGGCGTTCACGCTGGGCGGGACCGGCGGAGGGATCGTGGAGACGGAGCCCGCGTACCGCGAGCGGATCCGGGCCGGCCTGCGGGCGAGCCCGATCGGCCAGGTCATGGTTGAGCGCTGCCTCGTCGGCTGGCAGGAGGTCGAGTACGAGGTCATGCGCGATGCCGACGACACGTGCATCGCGGTCTGTTCGATGGAGAACGTGGATCCGCTGGGCGTGCACACCGGCGACTCGATCGTGGTCGCGCCGGTCCAGACCCTCACGGACCAGGTCCACCAGCGCCTGCGCAGCGCCGCGCTCACGATCATCCGGTCACTGGGTGTGGAGGGTGGTTGCAACGTCCAGTTCGCCCTGTCACCCGACTCGACCGAGTACGCGGTCATCGAGGTCAACCCGCGCGTGTCGCGCTCGTCCGCCCTCGCCTCCAAGGCGACGGGCTATCCGATCGCCCGGGTGGCCGCCCAGATCGCCGTGGGTCGCCGGCTGGCCGAGATCCCGAATGTCGTGACCGGCACGACCGTGGCGGCCTTCGAGCCGGCCCTCGACTATGTCGTCGTCAAGTTGCCGCGCTTCCCGTTCGACAAGTTCCCAGGGGCGGACCGGACGCTCGGCAGCCAGATGAAGGCGACCGGCGAGGTCATGGCCATCGATCGGACGTTCGGGTCCGCGCTCAACAAGGCGTTGCGCGGGCTCGAGCAGGCCGGTGTCGGGCCGCTTGCGGAAGACGGGGCATGGACGCCGGCCTTCGACTATCTCGCGGCGGTCTACGCGGGAACGGAGGAGCGTTTCGACGACGAGCCGATCCGCTGGGTGGACGAGCGCGGCGAGGCCTGCGAATCGACCCGCCACGCGCAGCGCTCGGCGGCGCCGATCGTGCTCAAGCGGTTCCTGGCACCCAGCGACAGCCGGCTGTGGCGGCTGCTCGGCCTGCTGCGGCGGGGCGTGCCGCAGGCGGTCATCGGCGAGGCGACCGGGATCTCCGCCTGGTTCCTCGCGGAGATGGGGCGCAACGTGGCGCTCGAGGCTGAGACGACCGCGATGGGCCCCCGCCTGGCGGATCCCGGCGATCCCGAGGCTGCCACCCTCCTCGCGACGGTCAAGCGTGCCGGGTTCGGCGATCGTGAGCTGGCAGGTCTGGCCGGAACGACCGCGGAGGAGCTCCGGGCGGCTCGGCTGGTCCTCGGGCTTCGTCCCGGCTACGCCATGGTGGATACCTGCGCCGCGGAATTCGCGGCCGCGACCCCGTACTTCTACTCGACCTACGCCGCGGCAGGGTCCGCGCCGGAGGCCCCGCCGGTGGAGCGCGAGGCGGCGCTGGTCATCGGATCCGGGCCGGTCCGGATCGGGCAGGGCATCGAGTTCGACTACTGCGCCGTGCAGGCCGCCGACACGCTCCGACGCGCGGGCTGGCGCGCGGTGATGATCAACTCGAACCCGGAGACCGTGTCGACCGACTTCGATGCCTCGTCACGGCTGTACTTCGAGCCGCTTGACCCGGAGAGCGTACGCAGCGTCATCGACGCCGAGAGCCCGGACGGGACGGACCTGCTGCCGGCCGTCGTGGCCTACGGCGGCCAGACGCCGCTCAATCTCGCCGCGCCGCTCGCCGCGGGCGGGGTCCGCCTGCTCGGCTCGGACCTCGAGGCGATCGACCAGGCCGAGGAGCGGACGCGGTTCTCGGCCCTGCTGGACCGGCTTGGCATCCCGCAGCCCGAGGGCGGGATGGCGCACAGCGTCGATGAGGCCCTGACCCTCGCCGAACGGATCGGCTATCCGGTCATCGTGCGGCCGTCGTTCGTCATCGGCGGCTTGGCCATCGACTTCTGCTACTCGCCGAGTGACCTGGAGCGCCAGCTGGCGACAGCGACGGACGTGGACCCAGACCGGCCCGTCCGGATCGACCGCTACCTCGAGGGTGTGGAGGTGGACGTGGATGCCATCTCCGACGGGACGCTCGTCCTCATCCCGGGATTGCTGGAGCACGTGGAACTGGCTGGGGTCCACAGTGGCGACTCGGTGGGGATGTTCCCGCCGCAGACCGTTTCGGAGGGCGATCAGGACCTCATCGTCGCCACGATGGAACGGATCGTCCTCGCGCTCGGCGCCAAGGGGCTGGTCAACGCCCAGTTCATCGTCCGCGACGACGGCGTGTATCTCATCGAGGTGAACCCGCGGGCCAGCCGTACCGTGCCGTTCTTGTCCAAGGTGACCGGCGTGCCGATGGTGGAGCTGGCCGTTCGGATCTCGCTCGGCGCCACCCTGCCGGAGCTGGGCTGGGGTGGCGGACTGCTGCCGCCTCCGGCGTTCGTCGCGGTCAAGGCGCCGGCCTTCTCCACCGCCAAGTTGCGCGGCGTCGATCCGTCTGTCGGCCCCGGGATGCAGTCGACCGGGGAGGTCATCGGGATCCACACGGATCCCCGTGTCGCGCTTGCAAAGGCGCTGATGGGTGCGGCGCTCGTGCCGCCACGGCCTGGCCCGGACGGGGAACTGGCGCTCCTGTCCATCGCGGATCGCGACAAGGAGACGCTCACGCGCCTGGCGTCCGCCCTGACGACCGCGGGCTACCGGCTGGCCGCCACGCCCGGCACTCGACGGTCGCTCGCGGCGGCCGGCTTCGAGGCCCGCCCGGTGGCCAAGCTTGGAGAGGCGGCCGACGCGTCGATCGGGGAGCTCGCCATCCTGGATCTGATCGCGTCCGGCGCGGTCCGGCTCGTGGTCAATACGCCGACGCCACGTTCCGGCGCTGTTCGCGATGCCGCCGAGATCCGGCTGGCCGCGACCGCCGAGGGCATCCTGTGTCTGACCGCCATGGAGACTGCCGTTGCAGCCGCGGAGGCGCTCGATCCTTCGATCGCCGGCCGCCTCGCTGACGTTCGGTCGCTCGACGAGTGGGTCCCCGGCGACGTACCCGTGGTCGCTTAGGCGACCAGCCGGTTGGTCCCTGCCTTGACCGCCATGACCTGCGCGGCGTCCGGGGTCGCTTCCACCACGATCGCCTGGCCCAGGGACCACAGCGTGATCGTGGTCAGGACGACCATGACGACAGCGAGCGGGAGCTCCCGCGCGCGCAGCGCTCGACGGTCGAGGCCCGGCGGGGCGTACAGCGCCGCGGTCACGTGGCCGGCCCAGGCCCCCAGCATGTGACCGCCGACGACCGACGAGAGCTGGATCGTCCACACCAGGCTGGGTGGCAGCCAGTCTCCGTTCGCCTCGTGGAAGGCGAACCCGAACAGATCCCAACCGCGCTGGAACGGGTCGCTGAGGGCGATGACGATGTTCTGGCCGTCGACCAGCAGGTAGGTCAGATAGTGGGCGATCAGGTAGCCCACGGCGATGGGTAGCAGCCCGGCGCCCGTCGCCGGCACGCCCACGACGCGCGTCACGACAAGAGCGGCGAGCACGATCGCCCCCAGGAACGCGACGAGCAGCACGGTCGTCGACGCAACGTCCGTCGCCCCGAAGACATCGAAGAACGCCTGGGTCTGGTACAGCCCGTCGAACAGGATGGAGCCGATGCCGAGGCCGACCAGCGCGATGTCCGGCACGGCCCACCCGGGCTCGAGCAGGCCGCTGGCGAACGGCCGTCGCCGGATCCGCCCGTCGTCGTCGACTAGCGCGAACGCGGCCAGGCGTCCCAGCAGTCGGAACCAGACCGTGAAGACCTCGCCGTGTGAGCGCCACTCGTCTCGCCCGAACTGGGCCATCATCGCCAGCGTGTAGGCCGTGTAGCCGATCAGCACGATGAACAGGATCGACGGCCCGCCGCCGCCCATCGCGAGCTCCAGCCAGACGAAGCCCGCAAAGCCGATCACCGCGGGCCACCGACCCAGGTGCGCGGGATATTCCGCCGGGACCCACCCGGCGATGCCGAGTCGCCGGACGATGCCGGCGCCCAGATCGTGCAGGGTGGAGAACGGGTCCACGAACTGCCACGCAGGTCCCACGATCGCACACAGCATGGCCATACCGACCCAGCCGTACACCCACAGGAACAAGGTCGCCACGTCGCCGTCGGAGGAACCTCCGACTACGCCCTGCACGACGATCCAGACCCAGG
>JBKJXL010000086.1:0-4867 GCA_046716225.1 Candidatus Limnocylindrales bacterium
CCCAGTCGATCCGGCCGACCTGCTCGGCCCGAACCAGGACGACCTCGCCGACGACACCGACTGAGCGCGGAGCGCCGGACCGCCCCGACCGCCCCGACCGCCCGGCGATCGTCGTTCGCCAGAGGCCGATTCGAGATGGTTCCAGGTATGCGGAACCATCTGGATGACAGTCGCGCGGGTAACAGTCGACCCGTTACCTGTTGACCAGGTAGTTCCGCTTGGTCGGAACCATCGAGAGATGCCGTCTGGGCGGAGGACGTCCCCTCCGGCACAGAGACGTCCCCTCCGGCACAGAGACGTCCGGCGCATCGCCTCCCACGGCCACGAGTCCGCGCGGTAGGATGGCCCGGCCAGCTGACTTCGAACACGAGGACCCCGCGTGAGCGTCGAGCCGTCCCTCCCATCCCCTGAGATCGAGAACCTCCTCGCCGAGTCGCGCACGTTCCCGCCGTCGGCTGACTTCGTCGCGACAGCCAACGCCGGGCCGGATCTGTATGCCGAGGCGGAAGCCGACTTCGAGGCCTTCTGGGCGAAGCACGCCCGCGCCCGGATCGACTGGGCGACGCCCTTCACGACCACCCTCGAGTGGGACCTGCCGTTCGCCAAGTGGTTCACCGGCGGTCAGCTGAACGTCGCCTACAACTGCGTCGACCGCCACGTTGAGCGCGGCCTCGGTGACAAGGTGGCGTACCACTGGATCGGCGAGCCGGGCGATACCCGGACGCTCACGTTCGCGGACCTTCAGCGCGAGGTCAGCAAGCCCGCCAACGCGCTGCTCGAACTCGGCGTGACGACCGGCGACCGCGTCGCGATCTACATGCCGATGATCCCGGAGCTGCCCATCGCGATGCTGGCGTGCGCCCGGATCGGCGCGCCTCACACCGTCGTGTTCGGCGGGTTCTCGGCTGAAGCCCTCAGCGGCCGGATCAACGACTGTGGCGCCAAGGCGCTGATCACCGCGGACGGCGGCTATCGGCGCGGCAAGGCGGTCGCGCTCAAGCCTCAGGCCGACGAGGCGCTCCTCGACTGCCCCACGATCGAGGCCTCGATCGTCGTGCGCCGGACGGGCGACGTCGTGACGATGGTGGACGGCCGCGACCACTGGTGGCACGACATCGTCGACCGCCAGTCCGAGGACTGCCCACCGGTGCCGGTCGACTCAGAGCACATGCTCTACCTGCTCTACACCTCGGGCACGACCGCCAAGCCGAAGGGCATCCTGCACACGACCGCCGGCTACCTGCTCGGGACGTCGTACAGCCACGAGATGGTGTTCGACATCAAGCCGGATGACGTCTACTGGTGCGCCGCCGATATCGGCTGGGTGACTGGCCACAGCTACATCGTCTACGGTCCGCTCGCCAACGCCACGACCGGCGTCATGTACGAGGGCGCACCGGACACGCCGGCCTGGGATCGCTGGTGGCAGATCGTCGAGGACTACGACGTCTCGATCCTATACTGCGCGCCGACCGCCATCCGTGCGTTCATGAAGCAGGGTGAGGCGTTCCCGGCGGCCCACGACCTCTCGTCACTGCGCCTGCTGGGCTCTGTCGGCGAGCCGATCAATCCCGAAGCATGGCTCTGGTATCGCGAGCACATCGGCGGCAACCGGACCCCCATCGTCGACACGTGGTGGCAGACCGAGACGGGCCAGATCATGATCACGCCCCTCCCGGGGGTCACCGTCACGAAACCGGGGAGTGCCACGTTCCCGTTCCCGGGTATCGCGGCGGACGTCATCGACGGCGACGGCGTGTCCGTTCCGAACGGCAGCGGTGGATTTCTCGTCCTGAAGCGTCCGTGGCCGGCGATGCTGCGCGGCATCTACGGCGATCCGGAGCGCTACAGGGAGACGTACTGGAGTCGGTTCCCCGGGATGTACTTCGCCGGCGACGGCGCAAAGAAGGACTTCGACGGCTACCTCTGGCTGCTCGGTCGCGTCGACGACGTCATGAACGTGGCCGGTCACCGGATCTCGACCACGGAGGTCGAATCGGCCCTGGTCGACCACAAGTCGGTCGCCGAATCCGCGGTCGTGGGCAAGAAGGACGACGTGAGCGGCCAGGCGATCTTCGCCTATGTCATCCTGCGCGCCGACAAGGAGCCGTCGGACGCCCTGGCCGTGGAGCTGCGCGAGCACGTCGCGAAGGTCATCGGGCCGATCGCTCGTCCCAAGTACCTGCTGTTCGTGCCTGATCTGCCCAAGACACGCTCTGGCAAGATCATGCGTCGGTTGCTGCGGGACCTCGCCGAAGGGCGGACACTGGGCGATACCACGACGCTGGCCGACTCGGGGGTCGTGGAGACCATCCGCACCCACAGCGGCTCCGCGGAGGAATGATGTGCCGTTCGATTTCCTGAAACGGAACAAGTCCGACTCCGCGAAGGGCGCCGGCACGGGCGCCGGGTCGTCCGCGCGGGCCGCCTCGAACACGCATCGCGGGATCGCCTTCGAGGGCCTCACGGAGGAGTGGCGCCTGGTCGGCTGGATGGACGTCCCGGGCCGGTTGTCCGATGCGCTCAACAAGCGCGAGCCGATCACCATCGAGGACGTCCAGTGGGCGCCGTACGACGGAACCGGCGAGCTTGCCTCGGCGCCCGGCCTCAAGACCATCGACCCCTACGACCTGATCATCGTGCTGGCCGGTGAGAACTCGCTCCCGCCCCTCACCGAGGCCGAGCGCTCCGCCTACAAGGTCCACAAGATCGCCTACGACGTGTCCCTCGAGGTACCGCCGTTCCGGGTCATCGGGACCGTGTTCCTCTTCCCCGGCTCCGAGCCGGACCGGCTCCTGGACCGCGCGACCGAGATGTTCATCCCGCTCGTCGGCGCGACGGCCTACGCCGACGGCAAGCCGCTGACCGAGGAGAACGTGGACGCGGTGCTGGTCAACCGCTTTTACCTGCGGGGCGTGGAGCAGATCGACCGCCGGACCGGGATCAAGCCGCAGGCCCTGCCCGGGGCGCCGCTCGGCGGGACGAGCTGGCAGGACCGCTCGCGCTAGGCTCGGGCGGGTTCCTTCGCGCGGTTGAACAGGCGGAACGGCGTCTTGGCCGCGGGCTCGGAGCGCTTGGCGCCCAGCAGCCGGTCCGCGAGGGCATCGAAGTCCTCCGAGACCTTCTCGCGCGGGAACATCTCGATGACGGTCCGGCCCTCGTTGGCGGCGCGCACGAAGAGGAGGCCACCGGAGCGGATGAGGGCCATGGCCTCCATCCCGACGGTCGTCTCCATCGCCGCGACCGAGACGCCGCTGTTCGCCCGGTTGACGACCAGGCCGAGCCGGTCCTTCACGCCGAGGTCCACGGCGAGGTCACGAAGCTGGACGGCGGCCCGCAGCGCGGGGACGTCCGGAGTGACCGGCACCAGGATCCGGTCGGCGATCTCGAAGACGGCCTGGTTCAGGCCACTGTAGGACGGGTGCAGGTCAACGACGACGAAGTCGAAGCCGCGCCGGGCCACGTTGATGGCGTCGGCGACGCGCTGCGGCGCCAGGATCTCGGTCTGCAACGGCGACGAGGTCAGGGCGACGACCTTCATGCCCGACGGGTGCTCTGACGCCAGGTCGGTGAACGACTCGCTCGGCCCACCCTCGGCCTGGTCGATCCAGCTGTCCATGACGGTGCGGACGCCCTCGATACCGAGCGACGTGGTCACATGGCCGGTCACGGTGTCGGCGTCGATCAGCAGCACCTGCTGGCCCTTGTTGAGCTGCAGGGCGCTCGCCAGGTTCGTCGCCACGGTCGTCTTGCCGACGCCGCCCTTCGGGTTGAAGACCGCGATGATCGTGGCACGGCGGGCCCAGCCGTCGGCCTCGATCGGGCCGCTTTGGAGCACCGGTCCACTGCCGTCATCGACGGTCTGGCTCCGGATGAGCATGGCCTCGACGCGCCAGCGGATCGATTCGGCGGAGTAGGGCCGGGCAAAGTACTCGTCCTCGCCCGCGCTCACCAGCGACTGGCTGGCAAGCCGGTCCAACGCGCGCGCCGACATCACCATGAGAGCGGGGATCGCTCGCCGGCCCTCGCGCAGGCAGGAGTAGTACTCGAGCGACTGGTCGAAGTCGGTCTCGCCGTCGAGGATCGCGACCCCGACGTCGTGCCGAACGGCGAGGAGGGCCTCGAGCTGGTCCGGCTGGGTGACCGGGACGGCCTCAAAGCCTGCGGCCCGCAGCTCTGCGGCGACAGGCGCCGACTCCTCGGGCGGTAGGGCGATGACGACGGCCGGTCGGGCCAAGGTGTATCTCCTCGCGTGGGCGACGGATGGACTGGGCTGGACTCAGCTCTCGGCTTCGGGGTCCTTGGCCGTGACCTGGACGCCCTCGTCGGACTCCCCGGTCACGCGGGCACCGAAGCCCGGCAGGGTGGCGATGGCGTCGCGCAGGGCGACGTCCGGGCCGTGGGTCACGACGAAGACGAACTCTCCGTCGGGGCCGGACGAGACACCGACGGACTGCACGCCGGCGACACGACCGAGGTGGCGCTTGAAGCCCGCGATGCTGGCGACGCTGACCAGGCCCACCACGACGACACGAGTCGAGACGGTGTCGGCCTTGGGCATGGTGGCTGCGGCCTCTGCGTCCGGCACGAGTCCGGCGATGCGGGCGGCCAGGGCGTCGTCGCCGATGGTCGGGATCTCGTCGTCGGAGCCGGCACCGGCCTCGTACGAGGCGGCCTCAGCTTCCGCGGCGGCGTCCGGACTCAGGCCGAGCGCGGCCATTCGAGGATCGTCAGCGGGTGCTTCGGCCGGAGCGGCCTCGGCGATCCCGATGCCGGCCTCGGCCACGGCCGCCATGGCCTGGGCTTCGGCTTCCCCGCGGGCCGCCGCCTCGGCCACATCGGCCGCCAGGGCGGCGGCGGCGATCGC